>DFBW01000067.1:0-2147 GCA_002366775.1 Roseovarius sp. UBA3070
AATTGCTCGGTCAGTTCCCAGTCTTCGATTGTGATCTGGTCTGTGATTGTCAGCATGGGCCTCGGGCTTTGTACATCTCACGTGTACATAATGTACAAATTGAACGGAAACCAAAAGGGCTGCCCGGATCATGGAACGGCCCTCTAGAGTTTAGGGAGGTGGGCGGTTAGGCGCACCAATTCGAATGGGTCATCTCACCCGGGGGCTGCCCTAGGTGGTATCCTCCCGAACTGTTCCGACACCTCTTTCCAATACCTCTATAGACACTGGGCACCTCCTTTCGCTTGTTAATCCTAGAGGTAGCCTGCCACAAAAACTGTAGATGTCAAAACAAAATCATGTGGTGCGACGGGTCAGCACCCCCACGATGATGCGGAAAGGCACAAGTGCCAGCAGCGCCAGCGATAGTTTCACCAACCAATCGGCCACCGCCAATGACACCCATAATGGGGCTTGGGGGCCAGCGCCCAACAGTGGCAGCACTTCGCTTGCCCAGGACACATCATTGGCAGGTTCCAACATCGTTAAACTGGCCGAAAAGGCGATGAAAAAGAACATTGCCGTATCAACCGAGCCACCAATCAAGGACGACACCACCGGCGCACGCCACCAAGCGCCACTGCGAAGGCGGCTAAATATTGCAATATCAATCAGTTGCGCCGTCAAAAACGCAAGGCCAGAGCCGATAGCAATGCGCAAAGTCACCAATGGTCCAAACTCACCCATGATCTGCGTGCCGATGAAAGAACAGACAAGGCCAACGACAAAGCCCACCAGCACGACGCGCCGGGCAGCCTCGCGCCCATAAACGCGGTTCATGATGTCCGTCACCAGAAAGGCCAGCGGATAGGTAAACGCACCCCAGGTCAGCCATTGGCCAAACAGGAATTGCACGAGAATGTTAGAGGCCACCACAATGACAGCCATGGCAATTACACCGGGAAGGATGTTAGTTTTCATATTGTTAGCCCGTTTTTTACAAGGTTGCGGCGACTTGCCTCCGATAGGAGGGATGGCTGCATCTACTGGCTGAAACAGCGTTTGGCAAGGGGTGTTCGAGGCGCGCCGCGACATATGAACGTTGTAGGCATTTTGGGCAAACCCTCTGGGTAAGGTTATACACGAAATACCTTAATCCGACTGCAATACGCTCACGCATTGGCCCGGCAAATCGTGCATCGTCAACTCACGCCGTGGCTTGGGCTTGGGTGCATTGGGGTTGGGGGGTGGCGGATTCAAAATGTCGCTCACCCATTGTTGGGCATCGGTACATCCATCACCCGCAGGCGGTGGCGATTGATTTTCGCAGCCCTTCGCACCTTTGGGGCACTTCAGCCGCACATGGAAATGATAGTGATGCCCCCACCATGGCCTGACTTTACTCAACCAGGAGCGATCACCTTTTTCCTCTTTGCACATGCGTACCTTGGCGCCGGGAAACACAAAAATACGCTCTGTCCGCGGGTCCTTGGCCGCCGCTTTCATGATCTCATGATGCTGGCGGGTATAATTGTCGTTCGTATAAGCCCCCTTAGAGCGACGCAGCGAAATTGATGACAGGTTTTCGCGCTCAGAGCGGCTCAGGTTCAACCGCTTGGGTGGCAACATCCAGATGTCAACGTCCAGGCCCGACTGGTGCGACCGGTGCCCGCTCAGCATCGGCCCACCGCGTGGCTGGCTGATGTCACCAACATAAAGCCCCTCCCAACCGGGTTGCTTGGCGGCGAAGGCTGATAGCTTTTGAATGAAATCAATCGTCTGCGGATGGCCCCAATTGCGGTTCCGGCTCAGGCGCATGGCCTGCCAGGTTGGCCCGGTTTCAGAGAGCTGCTGCGCGCCTGCCATACAACCCTTGGCGTAGCTTCCAAAAGGTTGCGCTGCTTGCTGGGATCCGCTGCCTTTGGCCCCAAACAACTGCTTGGCCTGTACGCCCTTCATGGACGCGGGCACATTCTGGGATGAAATCACAGTCTTGGGCGCCACGGCTGCTGAGGACTTTTGCTTGGGTGACGACCCTCCGCAACTGGCCAGCGCCAGAGTGACCAGGATCAATGTGAGGTAGCGGTGTCCCATGCGTCTGTGCCCCCTTCTGGTTTCACCCAGCGTAGCAGGATCAACCCAATCAGGAAAAGACCTATCAGCGGTGT
>DFBW01000067.1:2273-2785 GCA_002366775.1 Roseovarius sp. UBA3070
CCAACAGCCACACCAAACACCGAGTCGCGCGAAATCATGACCACACCAATGGCCACGCCAGTCAGCACAAAAATGCAGAAGGTGATCACCGGTTTGGGCCCCAATTTGGTATCGGCCATGCCGCCAAGCCAGGCAAAGACGGCCCCTGAGACAATCGCCAGAATGCCGAACACGCCGACATCCACAACCGACCAGCCCAACACCCCGGCCGCATAAATGCCGCCAAAGGTGTACATGCCATTCAGGGCATCGCGGTAAAACATCGAACTGGTAAGATAGGCAAACAATGACGGCGAATTGGGCAAGTTCCGTATCGTGCCTTTCAGATCAGTCAACGCCTGACTGGCGGCCCCTTTGACAGGCTTGTCGGCCTTGGGGTCACGCACCCACAAGAAAAACGGGATCATGAACACCGCAAACCAAATTGCTGTCAGCGGGCCAACCGCACGCGTGCCTTCACGCATCTCAGAATCCAGCCCCAGAATGGGCGATATGCCAATCAGCGTTTTGCC
>DFBW01000067.1:2889-3268 GCA_002366775.1 Roseovarius sp. UBA3070
CCGATCACATACATCAATGAAAACAGCCATATCCACTTCATCCGGTTGCCGGATGTATCCGCCAACGCGCCCAAAACAGGGGCGAGCAAGGCAACCACGATACCAGCCGCACCGATGCCAAATCCCCAGGCGGCTTGTGCGGCGGCACCATCCTGCATCAGCTCTTTGACGTAGGGTGCAAAAATAAAGGTAATCAACAGGGTGTTGTAGGGCTGAGAGGCCCAATCAAAAAAGAACCAGCCCCAGATACGCTTGCGCTTTGATACGTCTGTCATTTGTCCCCCAAGTGTTGCGAGCGATATGACAGGCCTTTCGGGATGCAGGCAAGCTAATCCTGCATTGGCGGCCAGGGACGTTGCGTATCAGCAGCAATCCAGCC
>DFBW01000279.1:0-3135 GCA_002366775.1 Roseovarius sp. UBA3070
GTCAACCATCCGCGCCAGAAACGCATCGGCCACATCCTCGTGCACGATCAAGCGGCTGCCCGCGACACAAGATTGCCCCGAGGCACCAAATATCCCGGCAACGGATCCATTCACCGCACTTTCGATATCTGCATCATCAAACACAATGAACGGTGATTTACCGCCCAGTTCCAGGCTGACTTCGGCAAAGTTGTTGGTGGAATTCATCACCACATGGCGCGCCGCCACTGGCCCGCCGGTAAAGGAAATACGCGCCACCAGCGGATGCGAGGTTAACGCCTTGCCACAAGGATCACCGTGGCCCGTCACGATATTGACCACCCCATCGGGAATGTCGGCCTCGGCGATCAGTTTGCCAAACTCAAGGATCACCGCGGGCGCGTGTTCCGACGTTTTCAGAACCACCGAATTACCGGCCGCCAATGCCGGGCCGATCTTGACTGCTGTCAGAAAAAGCTGGCTGTTCCAGGGCACCACAGCGGCAACCACGCCCAGAGGTTCGCGGTTGGTAAAGGCAAACATATCAGGCTTGTCGATGGGCAGAGTATCACCGCTGATCTTGTCGGCGGCACCAGCATAAAACATCAGAAATTCTGAGATGTATTTTGCCTGCCAGCGGGTCTCGGCAAACATCTTGCCACTGTCGCGGGTTTCAATCGCGCCCATCTCTTCGGATTTCTCAGCCATCAGATCAGCCAAACGGCGCAGGCATGCCCCGCGTTGTGTGGGTGTGAAGCTGGCCCATGGCCCCTCATAACACGCGGCGTGGGCGGCTTTCACGGCTCGGTCAATATCGTCGGCGGTGGCCTCGGGCGCGGTGGCCCAGACCTTGCCGTTGGCAGGATTGGAGGTTTCAAACGTGCCTCCATCGCTGGCAGCCACCCAGTCACCGCCAATAAGCATCTGGTAGTGTTGCATTGCATATCTCCCCAACCGGACGACACATGCTCCGGCTTTGCGACAAGCTGCCACATTATCTCAATTCTTGAAATTGAATTGTTTTGCTGCATAAGTGCAGAATATTCGAATTGAAGGCGCCGCCATGAACATCATATCTTTGCAAACCTTTCTGGCGATTGTTGAAACCGGCAGTCTGGTGCGCGCCTCGCATAAGATGAACGTCACCCAATCAACCGTCACCGCCCGGCTGAAAACCCTGGAAGAAGGCCTGGGCCAGCAACTGCTGAACCGTTCCAAATCGGGCACCACATTGACCCCTGCGGGCACCAAACTGCTGCGCTATGCGCGCACTATGGTGGGGCTTTGGCGTCAGGCACGGTTTGAAACGGGGCTGCCTGCGGGGCTCAGCTCGCTGTGTACATTTGGCTGCCATACAGAGCTATGGGAGGGCACCGGCAAGGCCGTCTTTGATGGTATGATTGATGGCAATGCTGATATGGCGGTGTCGGTCCATCAGGGCAATGGACGCGACCTTGAGGAGTGGCTGGATCAGGGCATGGTTGATGTGATCCTGACCTATGATACCCGGCTGCGTGGCCCGCAAACCGCCCATGCCCTGCCAGCAGAGGAGTTGGTGCTGTGTTCAGACGCGCCTGACACGCCAACCAAAAACAGTGACACCTATATTTTCATTGATTACGGGGCTGACTATCGCCGCCAACATGACGAGACCTATCATGATGCGGGCATTGCCCGGGTCAATTTCGACACCGCGCGCTGGGGGCTGGAATTTTTGTTGGATCACGGCGGGTCCGCCTATCTTCCGCGGGCATTGGCGGCAGGGCATCTGGCATCGGGCCGGTTGCATATTCTGGACGGAGCCCCGAAGTTTCAGCGCAAGCGCAATCTGGTAGCCAATGATTCTGCATCCCGCAACTGGGCTTGGTTCATGCCATTAGTGGCCAAACTGCAGGGCTAACTTCAGGTTTCCCGAAGCTACATTTTGATCTGCTTAATTAGTTGGCTAGGTAACACGGGAAAACCGTGATTTTGATGTTTTGGCCATATGTCGCCCTTGCCAGCGCGGGTTTTGATATGCTCACATATCCCTGAGCGGTATGCGCCGCCAAACAAGATCGCAAAAAACGACACCAAGTCATGCGGCAAGGGAGCCAAACCAGACACAAGTTTTTATCGCTACATTGCCAACACGTCTGCGACAAGCCGATCCAATAAACTGACCCGTTCAAACGGGCGCCCCAACAAGGAGAAACGATATGAACAAGTTTACCGCCCTCATGGGCACCACCGTATTGGCACTGGCAACACCAGCCATGGCTGCCGATATTGTGATTGGCGTGCCAAACTGGCCGTCCGTAAACGCCACGGCCCACATCCTGAAAGTGGCCATTGAACAAAATCTGGGTCTTGAGGTCGAGCTGCAAAATGCAACCAACCCGATTGTGTTTGAGGCAATGGACAGTGGTGCCATGCATGTGCACCCCGAAGTGTGGATGCCAAACCAGCAGAACCTGCACGACACATTCGTCAAGGACAACGGCACCGTGGTGATGAACCCCAATGGCGTCGCTGCGTTCCAGGGTATGTGCGTAGATCAGAAAACAGCGGATGAGCATGGCATCACCGCCATTTCCGACCTGACCAACCCCGACATCGCCGCTATTTTTGACAGCAATGGTGATGGTCAGGGCGAATTGTGGATCGGTGCACCCGGCTGGGCCTCAACCAATATCGAAAAGATCCGCGCCAAATCCTATGGCTATGATCAGACCATGGAATTGACCGAGATCGACGAAACCGTGGCCTATGCCAACCTCGACAACGCGATCAAAGCAGGCGATCCTTGGGTCGGCTTTTGCTACACGCCCCACTATGTGTTTGCCCTGCATGAGATGCAGATTCTGGAAGAACCGGCTTATGATGCGGCCAAGTGGAATGTGACACAGCCCACCGATGATCCCGAGTGGCTGGAAAAATCGGACGCCGGCGTGGCATGGGATCTGGCATATCTTCATGTGCATTATGCCAAGGCACTGGAAGAATCGCACCCCGATGTGGCCAACATGTTGTCCAATGTCTCGCTGACAACCGATCAGGTGTCTGACATGACTTTTGCCCTGGTGATCGACGGGAAAGAGCCCCTGGCCTATGCCGAAGAATGGGTCGCGGCCAACGAAGATGCCGTGCTGGGCTGGATGGCCGAGTGATCTGCGC
>DFBW01000279.1:3228-3695 GCA_002366775.1 Roseovarius sp. UBA3070
CGCTTCGGATGTGTCGTGGGGGTGCAAGGCGCCAGCTTTGAGGTGCCGCGTGGTGAGATATTCTGCATCATGGGGCTGTCGGGGTCCGGTAAATCCACATTGGTGCGCCATGTGAACCGGCTGATTGAACCCACTGCCGGCTCCATTGAAATTCTGGGCAATGACGTACAGGCCATGTCCGAGGCTGAGCTGCGCCGCGTGCGCGCGCAGCAGATTGGCATGGTGTTTCAGCACATGGCCCTGATGCCGCACCGCTCGGTGCGCGACAACGTGGCCTACCCGCTGGAAATCCGCAAAGTGCCCAAGTCCAAACGCTGGGCCATTTCCGATCATGCGCTCAGCCTGGTGGATCTGACCGGCTATGAAGACCGCCTGCCCAAAGAATTGTCAGGTGGGATGCAGCAACGTGTCGGCATCGCCCGCGCTTTGGCCTCTGATCCCGAAATCCTGCTGATGGACGAGCCGTT
>DFBW01000062.1:0-3128 GCA_002366775.1 Roseovarius sp. UBA3070
AGCAACAGTCTGTTCGGTGGCATCAGCATTGCCGCTCTGGGCCTGTTTGCGCTTGGTGCTCTGCACGATCTTGTCAAAGTTGCGCGGCTTTGTTTTGGGCTTCACAGATGTCTTGACCGCCTGTGGCGTGGCCCCCGAAAACGCAATTGTCGCCTGCGCCGCGGCAGCCACGGCGCTGTTAATCGCGTCAGGATCAGTTGTATCTGCGGCCGCCTCGGCCTGTTGCTCGGCCAGTGCTTTGGCTTGGGCAATCTTACGCGCCTCTTCAGCAGCCTCTTGCGCACTTTCAGGGCGCATTTTCGGGCGCAGCGAGGCCAGCTCATTCAACGTGCGGCCACTCAGGGCGTTGCGCTCGATTTTTTCAGCCGCGTCTGCTGGTCGTGCGCGTGGGCGGATAGCAGCTTGCTGGACCTCAACTTGTTCGCTCACCTCAGGTTGCTGTAGCGCAGTTGCAGGGTTCGTCCGGCTGGCTGGCGGCGTGATTTTCGGCTGGCCGGCAAAGACAATCACCCCCTCGGGCGTGGTGGCACCTTTGGGTGTGGCCAGAACAAACCCGCGCGGATCAAACACAAACCTTGTATTTGCCGCAGGAGGGGGCGCGGGCGAAAACATGATGCCATCGGTCAGCGCGGCCTCAGCAGAGGGCAGGGCAACCGCATCCTGAAATCCGGGGTCCGGGTCCAGCGATGTCTGATAGAAATCCTCCAGATTTGTTGGATGAGGCGAGGCCGAAGGCTCAGGTGCCAATTGCCAAATGCCGGTCGCCGCATAGCGTGCCTTTGCCTCGTCCGGGCTAAGGTCTGCGGGGGTCACACGACTGAGGATTTCAGTCGCCGGATCATCAAGGACCGACACCGGCTCATTCGGAGTGAGCGAGGCCAACTCGATCTCTTCTTCTTCGCTCAGCGCAGCTTCGGCCTCTTGAGATGATGGCAGGCTGGCCACGACAGGGGTGTCATTTGAGCGGAAGAACCGTGCCAGACCGTCGTCCATGAAAATTGACGCCCAGGCGGCCACCATAATCAGGAACAGCAGCAAAACAGCGGTCATGATTAGCCCCAGAAAGCGCGGCTTGCCCCCGACCGAGGCCTGTTCACGCGCGCCAAAGATGGTCATGCGCTGCTTTTCATCTGTCGGCTGGGGGATGCCAGCCGCAAGGGCGCCCGTCTTTTTCTTGGCG
The DNA here is from genome assembly GCA_002366775.1 of Roseovarius sp. UBA3070. Classification (GTDB taxonomy): domain Bacteria; phylum Pseudomonadota; class Alphaproteobacteria; order Rhodobacterales; family Rhodobacteraceae; genus Roseovarius. The sequence goes on from DFBW01000062.1 coordinate 1,181, forward strand.
CGCGATCGACGGGTGAAAAATGCTGGTTTCGCTTCTGCCGGGGCGGCGGCGGGCGGCGGGGCAGTAACCGGGGCGGTGTCCTCTGACGTGTCGTGCGGTTCTGCGTTAAACGGGGCGGCCTCATCTAAGGCAGGCGCATCGGCCAAACCCGCGGTCTGCTGTTTGAATTGATCGGCCAGGATCGGGGCGGCGATGGGCGCATCTTCATCAATGGGCAAAGCCGCATCAGACACCCCGGTGACAGCCGACGCTTCGGCCGCGGCGCTCAGTTCGGGCGTCGCCCCAAGGGTGATGCGGGGGGGCGGGGCGTCACGCACCACCCCGTCAAGCCGTGGGGTCGTGGCGGCCCCATCCTCGCGCCGGGCGCGGATACTTGCAAAGGCAGCCGAGGCGTCCGGCTCAAGCGTTTCACCCGCGGTCTGCGGCTTGGGTATATCTGCGGGATCGGTGCTTGTGGCCTGTTCAGGTTCAGGTGCCTGTGCATCCGGTTCGATAGCGCTCTGTTCAGGGGGCGTCGTCTCAGGCGGGGCTGTTTGCTCTGGTTCAGGCACTTGGGGTGAGGCGGCTTCAATATCGTCGGCAACTGCGGCGGGATCGGGCGTTGTTTCAGCCACAACAGGCGCTTCAGGGTCCGGCAATTTGGAGGCCCCGATGACACGGATAGGAGAGCTGTCGCGCGCGACCTCTATATCGCCCCCCGCATCAATCTTGGCCCAGGCCGACACACCAAAATACGGCTCGCCCACATATTGGCCCACATCAGGAGTGGCAACATAGCACACCGGATTAAACTGGTGATCCACGGCAAAGGCCTCGGCCTCGGCCAGGGTTTCACGGGCCACGGCGGCAATCGACAAAACGCCATTGTCGAACGACCAATCAAAGGCCAGATCATCCACACCATAGGGGGTGGCCCCTTCCAGCGCGCTGCGCACTGAGGCGTCCATATCACTGACATCACCGTCAAAATCACGGATCGACAGGTATTTCACCTGATCATTTGGCAGCACCAGCTTGCAGCGCAGACCCGAGGCATCCAACATAAGAGCCCTCTGGCGCAGCGTGGTCAACTCGGCGCTCAGATCGGCGCTATCCAGCGCCACATCGCCCACAAGATGCCAGCCCGGAAACGCCCGGTGCAAAAGGCCAATCCCATCAAACGATAATGTCAGGGCAAAATTCGGTTTCATTGTCACCGCTTTAACATCAGACCATATGGCCGGGAATGTCTCCCGGGCTTGTGCGGATTTTACAGCAGGTTTCTGCTGAGGAAAAGGTAAACCCCGCCAAAGAGCGGGGCTTACCGGTATTTAATCGTCGAGAATCAGGCGGATGCTTTGGAAAGCGCCTGATCCAGATCGGCGATGATGTCATCTACATCTTCGGTTCCGATGGAAATCCGCACAACGTTGGGGCTGGCCCCGGCTGCGGTTTGCTGTTCGGGCGTCAACTGGCGATGCGTGGTCGAGGCCGCGTGGATGATCAGCGAGCGTGTATCACCCAGGTTGGCCACATGGCTGAACAGTTCCAGACTGTCGACCAGTTTGATGCAGCCATCATAGCCAGATTTCAGCGCCACAGTGAACAGACCGCCAGCGCCTTTGGGGCAGATGGTCTTGACCCGCTCGAACGAGGGCGAGGATTTGAGGCCCGCATAGGTCACGGCCTCAACCCGGTCGTCTTTTTCCAGCCATTCGGCAACGGCCTGAGCGTTTTCTACATGGCGTTGCATCCGCAGGCTGAGCGTTTCAATGCCCATCAGTGTGTAATGCGCGGCTTGTGGATTCAGGGTCATGCCCAGATCACGCAGGCCAATGGCAATGCCATGAAAGGTGAAGGCCAGCGGGCCAAATGTTTCGTGGAATTTCAGCCCGTGATAGGCCTCTTCGGGTTGCGACAGCGACGGAAATTTGTCGGATGCGGACCAGTCAAACGTGCCTGAATCCAC
>DFBW01000062.1:3178-4128 GCA_002366775.1 Roseovarius sp. UBA3070
ATCGGGCGACACAGATAAGGCGTGGCGGTGGTGTTATCGACAATCAGCGGAACACCCGCGCCATCGGCCAGTTTTGCCACCATATCCAGATCGGCAATATGGCCACCAGGGTTGGCGATGGTTTCGCAGAAGATCGCACGGGTATCATCGTCTATCGCTGCCTTGATCGCATCGGCGTCGTCGATATCGACAAACTTGGCCTCCCAGCCGAACCGTTTGATCGTTTGGCTGAACTGCGTGATGGACCCGCCATATAGCCGTGTGGACACAATCACATTGCGCCCCGGAGCCATCAGAGGAAACAGCGCCATGATCTGTGCTGCGTGCCCTGAGGAACAACAGACGGCACCTGCACCGCCTTCCAATGTCGCCACGCGCTCTTGCAGCACGGCTACGGTGGGGTTGGTCAGACGTGAATAAATATAGCCAACTTCTTGCAGGTTAAACAACGCGGCGGCGTGCTCCGCATCTCGGAACACATAGGCGGTGGTCTGATAGATCGGCGTTTGGCGCGCACCGGTCGCCGGGTCGGGCCGGGCACCTGCGTGAATTTGAAGTGTGTCGAAACCAAATTTATGGGCGTGATCGGACATGGGGGCTCCTCTCTGGAATGGCGTTCATTCAGAGTTAGTTTAAAGGCGTTGAGGGAACAACCTTTGAATCTTGGCCTTAACCCGGTTCAATCACCCCTTGGCGTCTCAAACAGAACCGGAATGCTGCGCGGATCTTTGATTGGGGGAGGACGCACTCAGCGCATCCAATAGCCTTCGCGCTTGATCTTGTTTCGGATGGCCTGTTCCTTGCGGGGCAGGTCATCGCGGTCAAACAGATCACGCACTTTGTGGCCGCGGCCATGGTAGATCATGAACTTCATCGGATCGTAATTCTTCAGCACCCGTTTGACCCAATTGGGCGCGGTCACGCGGTCCAGCACGTCAACAACTGCGTCA
>DFBW01000211.1:0-3952 GCA_002366775.1 Roseovarius sp. UBA3070
GATGCGCGATGCAGCCCCTCAGACGATCTATCTCAAGGATTACACGCCATTTGGGTTTGTCATCGACAAGGTTGATCTGACCTTCCGACTGGCCCCCAAGGCAACGCGCGTGTTAAGCCGGATCGCCTTTCGTCCCAACCCAGAGGCTGCTGATCGTGATTTTTTCCTGCATGGAGAAGACCTTAGGCTGATCTCTGCGCGGATTGACGCAAAAGAGGTGACACCAGAGCTGGTGGAAGGAGGCCTGCGCTGCGCCGTGCCCGATGGGCCGTTTATCTGGGAGGCCGAAGTTGAAATTGCGCCGGCCGACAACACCGCCCTTGAGGGGCTTTATATGTCGTCGGGCATGTATTGCACCCAATGCGAGGCAGAAGGATTTCGCAAGATCACCTTCTATCCTGACCGCCCTGATGTGATGGCCACCTTTGATGTGCGGGTCGAGGGCGATTTGCCGGTACTTTTGTCCAACGGCAACCCCGGCGACAGTGGTGCAGGCTTTGCCCAATGGCACGATCCATGGCCCAAACCCGCCTATCTGTTTGCGCTGGTGGCGGGCGATCTGGTGAACCATCCGGGCCAGTTTACCACGATGAATGGCCGCGACGTTGAGCTGAACATCTGGGTGCGCCCCGGTGATGAGGGCAAATGCGCCTTTGGCATGCAGGCGCTGAAGGATTCGATGCGCTGGGATGAACAGGCCTATGGGCGCGAATATGATCTGGATATATTCAACATCGTCGCAGTGGATGATTTCAACATGGGCGCGATGGAAAACAAAGGGCTGAACATCTTTAACAGCTCCTGTGTTCTGGCCTCGCCTGAAACCAGCACAGACGGGAATTTTGAACGTATCGAGGCGATCATCGCCCATGAGTATTTCCACAATTGGACCGGCAACCGGATCACCTGCCGGGACTGGTTTCAACTGTGCCTGAAGGAAGGGCTGACCGTCTACCGCGACAGTCAATTCACCTCGGATATGCGCTCGGCTCCGGTGAAACGGATTTCGGATGTGATTGACCTGCGCGGTCGGCAGTTCCGCGAGGACAACGGACCTTTGGCACACCCTGTGCGGCCCGACAGCTTTGTTGAGATCAACAATTTTTATACGGCAACGGTCTATGAAAAAGGCGCCGAAGTCATTGGCATGCTCAAGACGTTGGTCGGCGATGAAGCCTATGCACAGGCGGTTGAATTGTATTTTGAACGCCATGACGGCGATGCGGCGACGATCGAGGATTGGCTGGCCGTATTTGAGCAGACCACAGGGCGTGACCTGTCACAGTTCAAACGCTGGTATGAACAGGCCGGCACACCACGCCTGAAGGTCACAGATAACTTCAAGGACGGCACCTACACGCTTCATTTTAAACAAGAAACACCATCCACACCAGGACAGGATGTGAAAGACCCGCGGGTTATTCCGATTGCAGTGGGCTTGCTTAACCCCAATGGGGATGAGGTGCAGCCGACCACCATTCTGGAGATGGATCAAGCCGCGCAGAGCTTTTCATTCGATGGGTTAGCTACACGGCCTATCCCCTCGATATTACGAGGTTTTTCGGCCCCGGTGATTTTGGAACGTGACACGTCCAACGAGGAACGCGCCTTTCTGTTGGCGCATGACACCGACCCGTTTAACCGGTGGGAAGCGGGCCGTGCGTTGGCGCGCGGTGGGCTGATTGCCATGATCCGCGATGGGGCGGCGCCTGATCGGGCCTACCTCGATGCGGCGGCGACAATGGCGCGCGATGACACGCTTGATCCGGCGTTCCGGGCCTTGGCGCTTGGATTGCCCAGTCAGGAAGAACTGGCACAGGCCTTGTTTGATGCAGGTCACACACCCGATCCGCAGGCCATATACGACGCGTTGGAAACCCTGCGCCAAGCCCGCGCCGAACAGATGCAAGACATCACCACCCGGCTTTATGCGCAGTATCAGGTGTCAGATCCGTTCCAACCCAATGCCGAACAAGCCGGCGCACGCGCGCTGGCCAATACCGCCCTAAGCATGATCACCCGGTTGGATGGCGGCGCGCAGGCCACCCGGCAATATGCAGCGGCTGACAACATGACCCAGCAGTTGGCGGCGTTTTCCTGTTTGTTGGATGCAGGCAACGGCGCCGAGGCCGTGCAGCAATTTTTTGATCAGTGGCAGGATGACCGGCTGGTGATTGATAAATGGTTTTCATTGCAGGTATCACACGCCAATCCTGAAGACGCGACAGATAAGGTGAAGTTACTGACAGAACATCCTGATTTTGATATGAAAAACCCAAATCGCTTTCGTGCCACCTTCGGGGCTTTGGCAATGTCACCCGCCAGCTTTCATCACGCCTCGGGCAAGGGATATGCGTTGCTGGCTGATTGGCTGATTAAGCTGGATGCGATGAATCCGCAAACCACAGCGCGGATGTGTACCGCGTTTGAGACATGGCGGCGCTATGATGCTAACCGACAGACATTGATGAAAGCAGCCCTTGAGCGTATTCTGACCACGCCAAACCTAAGCCGCGACACCACAGAAATGGTCAGCCGTATTCTTGCGGTTTGACTGAGGTAAAACAGTTCCCCCGCGTTTAACAATTACCGCTAAGAGACTGCTATAATTCACAAATTATTGATTTTCGCCAGCGATTATGTCTTTGTTATTCGGGTACGCAATGCCGCGAATATGGCGGCGGAACTGGCGGTTTTCTACCGTTGCTGGAGGTGGAGAATGCCACCGTTTCAACCGGGCTGAACGCCAGGCAAAAAGACGCGCTGGGTAAGATCAGGCGCGCCTTTCTGATCACGTGAAAACCTATTCAGCCGAAGCCGTTTCAAAGCCGGTCGGGCGGGCTTGAGGGCGCACTTTGCTGAGCGGTTTGCAATAGCTTTGGCGATTGGTCCAGGCCATCATATCATGGCGCTTCTTGCGGCTGTGCAAAGGCCCCCAATCGGCGGCCACACCGCGCATCCCGCGCGAAACAACCCCATCACGCGGTACCGTAAAGGCCATGATCCGCAGGGCACATGACAGGTTTTCCGGCCCGTGCTTTAACGCGGTCCCACTGCGGGCCCGGCATTTATAACCCCGCGCCGTGGACGGCAGGATTTGGGTCAGCCCATACCACTTGCCGCCACCGCCCACAGCCGTGGGCTTGTAAGTGCTTTCATGCTTGACCAAAGTGGACATGAACCCCACCCAGAAAGCGCGGCGTTTTTCCATACTGGCCTCTGGGTAAGCCGGGCACCAATCCGCGATATCGGCGGGTACCATCTGGGGTAGAACGCTGGCATGCGCCTTAAGTGACGACAGGGCTGAGCGTGTCCAAAGGGTGCCGCCTGGCACTCTCTCCCAGCGGGTGCGCGGAAGATTGGCCTCTCGTGCCGGGGGGTAATTGGGCAGTTGTGCGGCGTCTTCCACAGCCGTATCCACCGCGTCCAGGTCTTGACCCAGCGCAGTGCATGGTAAAAGAATCATGAAAAAACAGGCAGCTAGATGTCTCATCGGGGCATCATCATCAATTTGGGTGGCCTGCGCAACTTTTGCCCAAAAAACAGTGTATTTCCCCTTATTCACCAAAGCTCTGACACCTTTTGGCCGGAATTCCCCGACAGATTGGTGACAGTATTGAGCTGTGGAGGACCAATGCCCTCGATTTTTGCCTACCCCCACCTTCTGTTCACCCCCTTCAAGAGGAAGGCCGATATGCCAATCCGGCACCAGCCCCCGGCAATGCTGAATCGCCTGAGAAAAGGGCGGCGCGCATTGGATGTAGACACGCTGACACAGCGCATCATCTTGCCGTCACTGGCCGTGGCGGATGAGGATCTGGCCCGGCTAAGCCTGTGGGAAACCGGGCGCGCCATGGCCCGCCAGGACAACTGGGACGAGTTGGCACAGATGATCATTTCCGCTGATGATGCCCGGCTGACAACGCCCGGTGGTGTCGATGAAGCCAGCTTG
>DFBW01000211.1:4018-4573 GCA_002366775.1 Roseovarius sp. UBA3070
ATTTTGAATGAGGTGCCTGACAATCATGCCATCGCTCTGGTGGTGGCGTTGGCGCATCTCAATATCGGGCGCGCCTGGTTGGCGGCCCCGGATACAACGACACCGCAGCATCACAGGCATTTCAAGCGCGCCGCAGCCCTGTTGGCACCGCTGGATGCCGAAGAGCTGGATGCGCCATCCGTGGCGGCCGCCCAATGCGCATTGGCAGAAATCATGTCACCCGAAAGCGACAACGTAATTGAAGCTTACCAAAGGCTTTTGCCGTTGGATGCCCATAATGCGGTGCATTTGCGGGCTTTTGGGCGGGCGTTGGTGCACACGCTGGCAGATGATCCCCAGAAACTGGAACAGCAGGCCCGCGATATGGCTGAACGCACTCAGTGCATTTGGGGTCAGGGAGCCTATGTCTGGATATATCTGGATGCGCTTGCACAAAGCCGTGACGCGATGAAAACTGTCGATACGTCTGTGTTTGTACGGGGGCTGCGTGACATCCTTGAGCGCAAACCAGATCAGCATGTCACCAACGAGTTGGCAGCCTTTTGTGCCATCGCC
>DFBW01000275.1 GCA_002366775.1 Roseovarius sp. UBA3070
ATAACGCTCTCCTTACCTGCCTCATTGCCCCATATACCATGTAATCAAGGAAATTTCAGGGCAACGCGGGGAATTAATCCTCAAACAGTTCGTTCTGGCCTTCCTGGGTTTCTTCCTCGGCGTCTGTATCCCCCTCGCCCAGTTGCGGCATAGTGCCGGGCGGCGGGCGGTTTTCCAGCAGGCCGGCAGCGCGCAGTTCTTTCAATCCTGGCAGATCGCGGGCATTTTCCAATCCGAAGTGATCCAGAAACTCCTGCGTCACCACAAAGGTCACCGGCCGACCGGGTGTCATGCGACGGCGGCCAAAGCGGATCCATTCCATCTCCAGCAATTGATCGACAGTGCCACGGCTGACAGAAACACCGCGAATTTCCTCGATCTCGGCGCGCGTTACTGGCTGATGATATGCGATGATCGCCAGCGTTTCGACGGCAGCACGGCTCAGCTTGCGGGTTTCAACTGTCTCACGGCGCATCAAAAAGCCCAGATCAGGCGCTGTGCGAATGGCCCAGGCATCGCCCACTTTCACCACGTTCACGCCGCGCCCGTTATAGCGCTTGCGCAGATAGACCAACGCCTCTGCTGGGTCTGATCCATGTGGCATCCGCGATTCCAATTCGCGCACAGTCACTGGCTCTGCGGTGGCAAAAAGGATCGCTTCGACCATGCGCTCCTGCTCTGCCATTGGTGGTGCCTCAAACAGGCTTTCTTCTTTATGATCAATCTCTTCCGACATATATTTAATCCTTACGTCGCAATTCAATCGGGGCGTATAATTCTGATTGTCGCAGCTCAACCTTACCTTCCTTGGCCAGCTCCAGTGACGCGGCAAAGGTTGATGCGGTGGCCGAACGCCGGCGCGCCGGGTCGGTGGTAAACCCGTCTGGCAGATAGGTAGATATATCCGTCCAGGTCCCGGCAAACCCGATCAACCCTCGCATCCGCTCCAGCGCATTTTCCAGCGTAAAAATCGCGTCGCGGTCCATCACATAGGGGCGAAATTCATCCTTGGTACGGATGCGCGCATAGCCCTGCATCAAATCCAACAGCGTGGCGGTATAGGTGATTTTGCGCACCTGGGTCACATCCTCAGGGATACCCCGCGAGAAAAACTCGCGCCCCAGCTGATCACGCGCCATCAGCTTTGCGGCAACATCGCGCATCGATTGCAAACGCTCCAGCTGGAACGCCAGATGGGCCGCCAATTCCTCGCCCGAGGGTCCCTCTTCGGTCGGGTCAGGTGGCAACAACAGGCGCGATTTCAGGAAAGCCAGCCACGCCGCCATCACCAGATAGTCAGCCGCCAATTCCAGCCGCAGCTGCTTGGCCCTTTCCACAAAGGCCAGATATTGCTGCGCCAGTTCCAGCACAGATATCGTGCGCAGGTCCACCTTTTGAGTCCGTCCCAGCGTCAATAGCAGGTCCAACGGGCCTTCAAACCCGTCCACATCCACAATCAACGCCTCAGCGGCCATCCGCTCAGCGACACTTTCCATAGGTCCGATCTGGTCGAAGTCGTCCTCAGACATCAGTTCTGCCCATTCATCAACGCCGCCAGCTTTGCCTCCAGCGCCGGAATGTCAACCTCGTCAGGGGTTTTACGGGCCTCAAGTGCCCGTTCAGCGCGGGTTTGGGCCATCTCTGTCATCTGTCCCGAGGCCGCGGCCACCTCTGCGCGTTCAGCAAAGGTGCCATTGCAATGCAAAACCACATCGCATCCAGCGTCCAGCGACGCGCGCGCAATATCGCTCAGCGATCCGCTCAGCGCTTTCATCGAAATGTCATCGGTCATGATCAGGCCGTCAAATCCAATGTCCTCGCGGATGATCTGCATCACCTTTGACGACGTCGTCGCAGGCGTGTTGCCCAGCCGTGAATACACCAGATGTGCCGTCATCCCCATCGGCAGATCATTCAACGCCCGAAACGGGGCAAAATCAGTGTCTGACAGGTCTTCGGGATCGGCGTCGACCACTGGCAGGTCCAGGTGGCTGTCCACCACCGCGCGGCCATGGCCGGGGATGTGTTTGACCACCGGCAACACACCACCATCCAACAGCCCGTCAGCCACGGCGCGGCCAATCTGGCTGACGATTTCGGCCTCAAACCCGTAACAGCGGTTTTGCAGAAATGGGTGTGTGTTTGGCCCGGCAACATCCACCAAAGGCGCGCAATTGCTGTCTATGCCGATCTGGTGCAGTTCATCTGCGATGATACGATAGCGCAGATACATCGCCTCAACGGCGTGCTCGGCACTGTGCTCTGCGGCATGTTGCACCTGTTCCAGTGGCGCCATCCATTCGCGCCAGTGGGGGGGGCGCAGGCGCTGAACACGCCCGCCTTCCTGATCAATGGTTATCGGGGCATCCCGGCCCACGGCCTCGCGCAGATCGCCACACAGGGCACGCACCTGATCGGGCGTATCAATGTTGCGGGCAAACAGGATAAACCCAAATGGGTCTGCGTCACGAAACAGCGCTTTCTCATCTGACCGCAGACGCAGCTCATCCGCATCGAGAATGCAGGCACCAAACGCCTTCACCGCGTAACCACTGGAATACATTCCGCTTTTTCTGAAACAAGCGCTGAACAGAACCGCCGCGCATCACTGAGATCAGCAAAGCCCATGGCGCGCAGACGATAAAACGTGCGCCCGCCACTGTTGGCCTTTTGGATCACCCGGTTCTTGCCTTCCAGATACTCAGCAAAGCGGCCATTCAACCGCTCCCACTCTGCACGCGCGATCTCGGCGCTGTCGTAGGCACCAAGCTGGGCCAGCCGGGTGCCCACCGGAATACTGTCGGGGGCGATATCCTGCACACCCGCCACAGATGCAGCAATCGCCTCGGCCTGGGCATCGCCTGAGGTATCCAAAGACACCGGGCGCAAACGGGGCCGCAACGAGCGTTTTATTCCACCTTTGATTTCCGTCGCAACCTGAGGCGTCATCAGCGCGGCGACCTCCTCAACCTGTTCAGGCGTCGGCGCGGTCTGGATCACCGGCGAAAGTTCGGCCAGTGGCTCAACTCCTTGCGCCAGACGCGCG
>DFBW01000166.1 GCA_002366775.1 Roseovarius sp. UBA3070
CAGCGGTGCGACCTATGCATTTGCCAAGGCGGCGAAGGTACATGGTGCCCAATATTTCACGCATTGCGGTGTAACAGAGACGAAACAGCGCAGCGATGGCAGCTGGGATGTGACCACGCCAAAGGGAATGATCAACGCCGGAATCATCGTCAATTGTGGTGGTCTGTGGGCGCGTGAATTGGGGCATATGCAGGGGATCAACCTGCCGGTGCAACCGATGGAGCATCATTATCTGATCACCGAAGCCATTCCAGAGATCGTGGAGCGCGCAGACAAGGGGCTTGGGCGTTTGCCGTGTGGGATTGATTACGAGGCCAACATCTATTTCAGGCAGGAGCGGCAGGGGATGCTGTTGGGCACTTACGAGCCGAAGGGAACACCGTGGAAAGTGGGCGGCACACCCTGGGAATTCGGGCACGAATTGCTGCAACCTGATCTGGATCGGATTGCAGACCAGTTGGAACTTGGCTTTGAACGCATTCCGTCGCTGGCCAACGCGGGCATCAAAGACGCGATCAACGGTCCGTTTACCTTTGGGCCAGATGGCAACCCGATGATTGGCCCTGACGCCGATGCTGACTGAGAAGGGCAAGCTCTTTGGTGATTTGACGGTGGCGTGCCTTGCCGATGATCATTTCATGTTGTTCGGATCGGGTGCGATGCAAGACGCCCACCGACGCAGGTTTGAGAAGGACCTGCCGGATGACCTGTGCACAAGAGGCGCTGGCGCTGGCCAATCGTTTTGCGCGTGACAGGCGCTATTATGATTGGCTTTTGCTGAGTGAGGACGGCCAGCCGGTGACAAGCTGGAACGGTGTTCAGGTGGGTGTCGACGACGCGCTGATCGAATTGCGCCGCGACGATACGCTGATTGTCTGTGCGGGGGTGAATGCAGAGGTCGGCAGCTCGAAGGCGGTGCTGAACTGGCTGAGGTGCGAGACCCGCAAAGGCATTGATTTTGGCGCGCCGTCACATTTCTCCAAGACCTATCGCAAGGCATTTGGTGTGGCGCCCAGCCGCGATACGGGTGGGTCAAACCTGTTGTTTGCAGGGCGCTGATTTTTGACAGCACCACCCCTTGATCACCCGAGAGTGAGCACGCTGAAACATAGCTTTGTTTTTCACGCGGCAATCCCATCTATGCTAGAGTTAGGCCTGACCCGAGGAGTTGCACCCGTGACCAAATACACCAAAACCCCTGATGCCATCGCCCGCCTTTCCACCGAGGAGTATCGCGTCACGCAAGAAAACGGGACTGAGCGCCCGGGTACCGGCCCGTTGCTGAACAATCATGAACCGGGCCTCTATGTTGACATCGTTTCGGGCGAGCCGCTGTTTGCAAGTTCTGACAAGTTTGAGAGCGGTTGTGGCTGGCCCAGCTTTACCAAGCCGATTGAGCCTGCCCATGTAAGTGAATTGCGAGATGCCACACTTGGGATGGTGCGTACCGAAGTGCGATCAACCCACGGCGACAGTCATCTGGGGCATGTGTTCCCGGATGGCCCGCAAGACAAAGGTGGTTTGCGGTATTGTATCAACTCGGCCAGCCTGCGGTTTATTCACCGTGATGAAATGGACGCGCAAGGCTATGGTGATTACCTGACCCAAGTGGAGGACGTGACATGACAGAACGCGCGGTATTGGCCGGAGGGTGCTTTTGGGGAATGCAGGACTTGGTCCGCAAACTGCCCGGCGTGGTTTCAACCCGGGTGGGATATACTGGCGGGGATGTGCCCAATGCCACATATCGCCACCACGGCACCCACGCTGAGGGGATCGAAATTATGTTTGATGCCTCCAAAATCAGCTTTCGTCAGCTGTTGGAGTTTTTCTTTCAGGTCCATGACCCGAGCACGATGAATCAACAGGGCAATGACCGGGGCATGTCGTATCGCTCGGCGATCTATTATGTTGATGAAGGCCAAAAAGCGGTTGCCGAAGATACGATTGCTGATGTGAACGCCAGCGGGTTGTGGCCCGGCAGAGTGGTGACCGAGGTGGAACCGGTAAGCGATTTCTGGGAAGCCGAGCCCGAGCATCAGGATTATCTGGAGCGGTTCCCGCAGGGGTACACCTGCCATTTCGTGCGCCCCGATTGGGTGCTGCCACGACGTGACGCCGCCGAATAGGGCGCACACCGGCGCTGATTTGTCGATTTCAGGCACAGTAAGCATGGTCGGGCAGCGGCTATGCAAACTCCGCATTTGACCTGCCTCAGGTTAATGGTGATACGCTTTAGTGGAGGGGCAACCAGAAAGCTGTCAGCATCATGCAACCAATCAAAGGCATTGCCCTAAAGCTGTGTGCAGTGGTGTTGTTCATCGTGATGGCATCCCTGATCAAGGCCGTGGCAGATCATGTCCCACCCGGACAGGCCGTGTTTTTCAGATCCCTTTTTGCCATTCCGGTGATCCTGGGATGGCTGGCGTGGCGTGGGGATTTGGGCACTGGCCTGAAGGTGGCATCGCCGATGGGGCATTTTTGGCGCGGATTTGTGGGAACAGTGGCAATGGGGCTGGGCTTTGCCGGTCTTGGCATGTTGCCCTTGCCCGAAGTGACCGCGCTGGGCTATGCCGCGCCTTTGCTGACAGTTGTATTTGCCGCGATGTTTTTGAATGAGCAGGTGGGCATCTATCGGATCAGTGCCGTGGCGCTGGGCCTGGCCGGGGTGCTGATCGTGCTGTCACCCCGCCTGACAGCGTTCAGCGGGCAAACGGTTGAAACGGCACAGGCGTTGGGGGCTATTCTGGTTTTGTCAGGTGCGATGTGCGCGGCTTTGGCGCAAATCTATATTCGCAAGCTGGTGGCGACCGAACAGACCAGTGCGATAGTGTTCTATTTCTCGCTGACTTCATCATTGCTGGCGCTGTTGACCCTGCCATTTGGCTGGGTCCTGCCCGAGGCGTGGGAGGTGATTTGCCTGATCCTCGCCGGGTTGATCGGCGGGACAGCGCAGATATTCCTGACCTCGGCCTATCGGTTTGCCGATGCATCTGTGGTGGCACCGTTTGATTATGCGTCGATGCTGTTTGCTTTGGTGATTGGCTATCTGGTGTTTGATGAAGCCCCGACACGGACGATGCTGGCTGGGGCGGCGCTGGTCATTCTGGCGGGTATTCTGATTATCTGGCGCGAACATCATTTGGGCCTGAAACGCGGGCAAGCGCGGGCGTTGAAAACACCGCAAGGGTAGGCGAGTTTACCCTGTCTTGCGTTATTCCCCGCGGATCAATGCATAGGCATAAAGCGGCCAGAGCGTGGCGCGGCGCAACCGGCCCAGCGGAAATTTCTTGTGCGGGCGTTGCATGATTGCGGGATGCAGATGTGACGGCTTTTTACCTTGTACAAGATCGGCCAGCAGGGCGCCGGCATAGCTGCCCATCGCCACACCATTTCCGTGATAGCAAAGCGATGTGAATGCGCCGTTCATCCCCGGTATCGGGCCGGTGTAAGGCGTCAGATCGCGTGAGATGCTCAGTAGCCCATGCCAACTGAACGGGCTTTGCACATGCGCCCAGGCGGGGAACATCGCCTCAAAATGCTTGCGAATGGTGGCGTGCATCCTGGCATCAGAGCGGGGCGAACTGAAGAGACCGCCACGCATACCAAACAACATCCTTTTGTTGGGCATCAGCCGGAAATAATGCATCAGGAACCGGTCATCAAAACACATCTGGTTGGTGGACCAACCCTGATCGGCAATTTCGGCGTCCGTCAGCTCGCGGGTGACAATGACGTTGGATTGTGTGGGCAAATAGCGCCCAGCCATCCAGCCCGGCAAATCATCCGAGGAATAGCCGTTGGTTGCGAAGATCACGCGTTTGGCCGTGACTGTCGCGCCAGGTGTCTTCAGGGTGAATCCGCCAATTTGTGAAATCGCAGTGACCGGTGAATGGCTGTGGATGCGCGCGCCTGCCTGCGATGCAGCATCCGCCAATCCCAGCACATATTTCAGCGGGTTCAGTGCCACACCGACGGGTGTGGTCAGTGCGGCAAAAAACGGGCCTCTCATACCATTGGCGGCCAAATCTTCTTGGGGGATGAAGGTGGACGTGACGCCGTGATCCCGCTCGGATTTTTCGGCGGTACGTTCAAGGTCTTTGATCGCGCCGCGGGTGTGGGCCATGAGGGTTTCGCCATCGGAATGGATGTCTGCGTCAATCCCGTGTTGGGCGATCAACGCGCGGGTGTAATTGGTGCTCTCTACTTCTGCCAGGCGGAATTCGCGCCGCGCGTCCTCGCCGTATTGCAGTTTGAGGATCTGATCAGATGCCGCCGATCCCCCCATGCAGCAGAACCCGCCATTGCGCCCGGATGCGCCCCAGCCAGGAGTTTGGGCCTCAAGTACAACCACATCAAGGCCGGCTTTGGCCAGATGCAATGCAGCGTTCAGCCCGGTGAAACCTGCACCAATGATGGCGACATCAGCATGCACATCGCCCGTTGCCGCCGGGTAATC
>DFBW01000118.1:0-4145 GCA_002366775.1 Roseovarius sp. UBA3070
CAGATCCACCGCGCGCATCGCTTCGATGAACTGGATTTGCGTGTGGGTATAGGCAACCGGCGCAATATCGGCGACGATCAGCCGGTGCACCTGTTCACTATGGGCCAGCGCCAAGACCATGGCCGCTTTGTCGCCGATGGAGTGGCCCAACACGTCAAACGGGCCGTCCAGCGCGGCAAGCACCTCCGACAGATCATCTGCAAGATCATGATATGTATGGGTTTCTTTCCAGTCGCTGAAGCCGTGATTGCGCATGTCCACGGCGACAACCTGGCGTTCGTCAGACAGGCGTTTGGCAATCACCCCCCAATTGCGCCCCGAGCCATAAAGCCCATGAGCGATCAACAGGCCGGGTTTATCCGTGCGCATTCCATGTGTGGTCAAGTTCAACATACAGTCATTTTTAACCGGCCAGAGGGCGAGGGACCAGCCCTATTGAGACTGCATCATTGCTGCGTTAGTCTGCCCCGCGGGAGGCAGGCAAGTGATTGATCCACAGGACATAAATCAAAAGGCTGAGGCACTGAAAAGCGCAGTGAAGGCCAAATACGGGGTGCGGGGCAAAACGCTCGCGGCGCGATTGAGCAAGGCCGGGCGGCTGTTGCCAAAACGCGTCCATCATGAAGGTCTTGTCATTCAAGAGGCGATGGACAAAATGCATCACCCCCGGCTGGCTGCTACGGTTGATCCCATGCGGCTCGAGGCCGCGTTTGTCCATATTACCAATCACTTAAACGGTGTGGACCCCAAAGACAGGCGCAAAGGTAAGGTGTTAGGCTGGCTTGGTGGTCAGGTGTTCAACCTGATTTTAATCGCTGCCCTGCTGGTTGCCCTCATGTGGTGGCGAGGCTTGATTGGCCAATAAAAAAACCCCGCGCAGCTTGAGGGCTGCACGGGGGCGTAATTTCCTGTGAATTCAATGAATTCAGAGGTTTGGATACAGCGGAAAGCGCGCACATAGTTCGGCCACTTCACCACGAACCTTGGCTTCGACATCGCCATTGTTGTCTGGTCCGTTTGCCGCCAGACCATCAACCACTTCGACAATCCAATCCGCGATCTGGCGGAACTCGGCCTCGCCAAATCCACGGGTGGTACCGGCCGGGGTGCCAAGGCGTATGCCACTGGTAACAGTCGGTTTTTCGGGGTCAAACGGAATGCCGTTTTTGTTGGTCGTGATATGAGCCCGGCCCAAAGCCGCGTCAGTGATGTTGCCTGTCACCTTCTTGGGGCGCAAATCCACCAGCATCACATGTGTGTCGGTTCCACCGGTGACGATGTCCAACCCACCTTTGATCAACTGATCCGACAGGGCCACAGCGTTGGCACGCACCTGTTGGATGTAGGTCTTGAATTCGGGGCGCAAGGCCTCACCAAAGGCCACGGCCTTGGCGGCGATCACATGCATCAGGGGGCCGCCCTGAATACCGGGGAAAATCGCAGAATTCACCTTCTTTGCAATGGCTTCGTCATTGGTGAGGATCATGCCGCCACGCGGGCCACGCAGGGTTTTATGGGTGGTGGTGGTGGCCACATGCGCATGCGGGAAGGGCGAGGGGTGCTCGTCCGCGGCGACCAGACCGGCAAAATGCGCCATGTCCACATGCAGGTATGCGCCAACGCTATCGGCAATTTCGCGCATTTTGGCAAAATCAATCACACGAGGGATGGCAGAGCCACCAGCGATCAGCATCTTGGGCTGGTGTTCGGTCGCTAGGTCCTGAATTTGATCATAGTCGATCAGATTGTCCTGCTCGCGCACACCGTATTGCACGGCGTTGAACCATTTGCCTGATTGGTTGGGGGCCGCACCGTGGGTCAGGTGGCCACCCGACGCCAGGTTCATGCCAAGAATGGTATCGCCGGGCTTCAACAAAGCCTGAAACACACCCTGGTTGGCCTGAGAGCCGGAGTTGGGCTGCACATTGGCAAACCCGCAGCCAAACAACTGCTTGGCGCGCTCGATGGCCAGATTTTCAGCCACGTCAACATATTGGCACCCGCCATAATAGCGCCGCCCCGGATACCCTTCGGCGTATTTGTTGGTCATAACAGACCCTTGCGCTTCCATCACAGCAGCCGAGACGATGTTCTCGGAGGCGATCAGCTCGATCTCGTCGCGCTGGCGGCCCAGTTCCTGGGTGATGGATGCGTAAAGTTCTGGATCGCGCGTGGCGAGGGATTCAGTGAAGAAACCGGAATCAGGCATGAGAAGAAGCTCCGTCGGGGTTACGTTTTGCAAATTTCCTATCGGAAACGCACGTCGCGTGGAAGCCGAATATGCTACATTTCCTCCGTATTGATCGTCACCACTGGTCAGGGGCGGCAACTTGTGCTTCGATCAGAGAGATAAGTCGCCCATTGGAAACAGGATCACAGCCCCATGGCCAAAAAAATAGCCTTTGTCGCCAGTGATGAACCCATCGCGCAAACTGCGCGTGATGCGTTGATTGCGCGCTTTGGTGACGTGCCTGAGGCCAAAGCAGATGTGATCGTGGCCTTGGGCGGTGATGGGTTTATGCTTGGCACGCTGCACCGCACCCAAAGCCTAAGCGTGCCAGTCTATGGGATGAACCGTGGCACGGTCGGTTTTTTGATGAATGAATACAGTGAAAGTGATCTGTTGGAACGGCTGGATGCGGCTGTGGAAGAGGTGATAAATCCGCTGTCGATGACCTCTGAAAGCGTGGATGGCACCACCCATTCCGCCCTTGCTATCAACGAAGTTTCGCTTTTGCGGGGGGGGCCACAGGCGGCAAAATTGCGCATCACCATTGATGGGCGCCTGCGGCTTGAGGAATTGGTATGTGACGGAGCCCTGGTGGCCACGCCCGCCGGATCCACGGCTTACAATTATTCGGCCCATGGCCCGATTCTGCCGATCGGCTCTGATGTGCTTGCCCTAACGGCTGTTGCCCCGTTCCGGCCCCGGCGCTGGCGTGGCGCTTTGTTGCCTAAATCAGCAAAGGTGCGCTTTGATGTGATCAACCCCGATAAACGCCCAGTCAGCGCCGATGCAGACAGCCGCTGGGTGCAAAACGTCCTTTGGGTGGAGGTCGAATCCTGCCCCGATGTGACGCACCGTATTCTGTTTGACCCCGGCCACGGATTGGAAGAACGACTGATCCGCGAGCAATTCGTGTAATGTGAAGGCCAGACCGCTGCGGCCATCTCATGCCGCAATCCGCCTATGTTATCCGATGACAATGCCCTGTTATTGCCTGTCCCGGTGGGTTGGCTGATCCTGATTGGGAAGTTTTGCAACAGGATCGGGGCCATGAAATGTCATTGAACAACACCATCCGTGCCACGCTGCTGGCGGGCCTTATTGCCGTCGGCTCGACAGTGTCAGGCGAGGCCAGCACAACGGGCAACCCATTGCTGAGCAGGGTGCACATGCTGGTGATTGAAAGCACAAATGTGGTGACCTCAGTTGCGCGCCGGGGATTGGATGGGGTGCTGTTTGTGTTTCGCGGGCCCTAAATGCGCCAGACATCCGGGTGATCGCCAGCCCTGAGAGGAGGGCCAGCGATGGTCCGAAGGGGTCGCTTGATTGCGGATCAGGCAGCTAAACAGCCCGCTCAGCCGCCCGCATAGCCAATTGTCTGCAAGGCCGTTTTGATCTCATCCAAAATCGCCGGGTCATCAATGGTCGCTGGCATCTTATAGTCTTTGCCATCGGCAATGCTGACCATCGTCGCGCGCAGGATTTTGCCCGAACGGGTCTTGGGCAAGCGATCCACCACAACGGCCAGTTTGAACGCAGCCACCGGGCCGATTTTCTCGCGCACCAGTTGGATGACTTCCTTGACCACCTCGGCGTTATCGCGGCCTGCACCAGAATTCAGGCACAAGAACCCAACGGGCAACTGGCCCTTCAGTTGATCCGATACGCCAATCACGGCGCATTCCGCCACGTCCGGATGGGCGGCCAGAACCTCTTCCATCCCGCCGGTAGACAGGCGGTGACCGGCGACATTGATCACATCATCAGTGCGCGCCATGATATAAAGATAGCCGTCTTCATCAATCATGCCCGCGTCACCAGTTTCGTAATATCCAGGAAAGGTGTTGAGATAGCTTTTCTTGAACCGCTCTTCGGCATGCCACAGGGTGGGCAATGTGCCGGGGGGCAAAGGCAGTTT
>DFBW01000118.1:4299-9005 GCA_002366775.1 Roseovarius sp. UBA3070
CGCAGGCAGGAAATGTCGTAATCCTTGATCAGCTCGCCCTTGGGGTCTTCACGTTTGATTGCGCGGAACGCTGTGGGGGCCGTAAAGAAACTGCGCACATTATGTTCGGAAATCACCCGCCAGAAGGTGCCGGCATCAGGGGTGCCCACCGGTTTGCCCTCAAACACAATGGTGGTGTTGCCATGGATCAGCGGCGCATAGCAAATATAGCTGTGCCCCACGACCCACCCCACATCAGAGGCTGCCCAGAACACATCGCCGGGATCGACGTTGTAGATGTTCTTCATTGTCCAGTTCAATGCCACCAGATGCCCCGCAGTAGGGCGCACCACGCCTTTGGGCGCACCGGTGGTGCCGGATGTATACAAGATATAGGCCGGGTGATCGCCTTCTACCGGAACACATTCGGCAGGCTCAACACCTGCCTGAAACCCATGCCAGTCGTAATCGCGGCCATCCTCGAGTTTGGCAACCTCTTGTTCGCGCTGGAAAATCACACAAAATTCGGGCTTATGGGTGGCCAGTTCAATCGCGCCATCCAGCAGCGGCTTATAGTGGATCACGCGGTCCGGCTCTAACCCGCAAGAGGCAGCGATGATCGCCTTGGGCGTGGCATCATCAATCCGTACGGCCAATTCGTTGGCGGCAAAACCGCCAAACACCACCGAGTGGACCGCCCCTAATCGGGCGCAGGCCAGCATGGCCTCAAGTGCCTCG
Source organism: Roseovarius sp. UBA3070 (assembly GCA_002366775.1). GTDB lineage: Bacteria > Pseudomonadota > Alphaproteobacteria > Rhodobacterales > Rhodobacteraceae > Roseovarius. Next base: position 5,017 of record DFBW01000118.1, read on the forward strand.
GGCACCATCGGCATATAGATGATGACGCGGTCGCCCTTCTCAATCCCCTTGGCGCGCAAGGCACCGGCCAGCAGGGAAACCCGGGTGTGCAATTCACCGTAGGTGATCTGATGTTTGGTGCCAGTGATCGGGCTGTCGTGGATAATGGCGATCTGTTCACCGCGCCCGGCTTCTACATGGCGGTCAACGGCGTTATAGCAGGTGTTTACCTTGCTATCGCAGAACCATTCGTACAGCGGCGCATTGTCGTCAAACAGCGCCTTTGTCGGGGCCTTCACCCAATCAATCGCCTGTGCGGCCTGCATCCAGAACCCCTCGGGGTTTTGTTTCCAGCCATCGTAAACCTCTTGATATCCCATCACGCATCTCCTCCTCTGCTTGGGCAATGTGTTAGGGGCCACATGCCATCGCGGCAAGCCTGTTGGCGCTCACGCGCGACACAATGGCGCAAGAGTTTGCAATTCCTGTAAGGAATGTTGTGCAAACTTTTGCAAATAGGCAAATTTCAATCATATTTCGACTGTCGAACTATCATTTTGCAAACTTGCAAATGTAGCGATGCAAATACCCCTGCCACCTACTTAACCGTAATGCTTTACTGGCGTGCCGGCAATTGCCGCCATATTCAGCAGCCCGCGCGCCGTCACGCCGGGGGTGACAATATGCACCCGGTTGCCCATTCCCATCAGGATTGGGCCAACCTCCAGCCCGCCGGCTTTCATCTTTAGAGTGTTGCGCACAGCCGAGGCCGCGTCGGCGTTAGAGAAGATCAGCACATTAGCCGCCCCCTCCATCCGGTTGCCGGGCAATAAGCGCTCTCGCAGATCAGCATCCAAAGCAGCATCAAGGTTCATCTCGCCCTCATAGCAAAAATCACGCGGCTCTGCGTCCAACAGTTGGATGGCGGTGCGCAGGCGTTTGCCCGAATCCGGGCCCTGATTGCCAAACTGCGATTGCGAGCAAAAGGCGACCTTGGGCTCAACCCCAAAACGGCGCACATGGCGCGCAGCACCGATGGCGGTTTCAGCCAGGTTTTCGGGGTTGGGAAAGACCCGCACATGCGTGTCGGCAATAAACAGTGGCCCATCTTCCAGGATCATCATCGACAATGCACCATGAGGGCGCAGGGTTTCAGACCCCAAAACCTGTGAGACATAATTCAGATGCCAGCGATACTCTCCGAATGTGCCGCAAATCAACGAATCTGCTTCGCCACGATGAACCATGACGGCCCCGATGGCCGTGGTGTTGGTGCGCATGATCGCGCGGGCCAAATCAGGCGTGACGCCGCGCCGCTGCATGATCTCGTGATAGCTGCCCCAATATTCGCGGTAACGCGGGTCATTCTCGGGGTTCACAAGGCGAAAATCCTTGTCTGGGCGAATATCCAGCCCCAGCTTTTCACAGCGCTGTTCCACCACCGACGGGCGGCCAATCAATATGGGTTGTTCGCTGGTTTCTTCCAGAATGGCCTGTGCTGCGCGCAGCACGCGCTCATCTTCACCTTCGGCAAAAACGATGCGGCGTGATACCTGGGCCGCGGCCTCAAACACGGGGCGCATCAGCAGGGCGGATTTGTAAACCGAGGCATCCAGTTTATCGCGGTATGCATCCAGATCTTTTAGCGGTTTGGTGGCCACGCCGGTTTCCATCGCGGCCTTGGCCACGGCGCTGGACACCACACCGGACAAGCGTGGATCAAACGGTTTGGGGATCAGGTAATCCGCCCCAAATGTCAGCTGCTCACCTTTGTATGCGGCGGCGGCTTCTGCGCTGGTTGTGGCGCGCGCCATTGCGGCGATACCCTCCACACAGGCGATTTGCATCGCGTCATTGATTTCGGTCGCGCCCACGTCCAGTGCCCCCCGAAAAATGAAGGGAAAACACAGCACGTTGTTGACTTGATTGGGAAAATCAGACCGCCCCGTTGCGATGATTGCATCGGGGGCCACGTCGCGGGCCAAGTTTGGCATGATTTCGGGGGTGGGATTGGCCAGCGCAAAAATAATTGGCCGGTCGGCCATTTTGACCACCATTTCGGGCTTCAGTACACCCGGACCAGACAGCCCAAGAAACAGATCAGCGCCTTCAATCACCTCGTCCAGGGTGCGCTTGTCGGTCTTTTGGGCAAAGGCGGCTTTTTGGGGGTTCATATCCTCAGTGCGGCCTTCGTAAACCACGCCGTGGATATCACACAGCCAGATATTTTCGCGTTTCACACCCAGTTTTACCAACAGATTCAAGCAGGCAATCCCCGCCGCCCCGCCGCCGGTTGAGGCGATCTTGATGTCTTCAAATTTTTTGCCCGCCACATGCAGCGCATTGGTGGCCGCAGCCCCCACAACGATGGCGGTGCCATGCTGATCATCATGAAAAACAGGGATGCCCATCCGCTCACGACACAGCTTTTCAACGATGAAACAGTCAGGCGCTTTGATGTCTTCCAGATTGATCGCGCCAAACGTCGGCTCAAGAGCGCAGACGATATCAGCGAGTTTTTCAGGGTCTTTTTCATCTACCTCGATGTCAAAGCAATCAATATTGGCGAACTTCTTGAACAGAACCGCCTTGCCCTCCATCACAGGTTTGGAGGCGAGCGCGCCAATGTTGCCCAACCCCAATACGGCCGTGCCATTGGTGACCACCGCCACCAGATTGCCACGCGCGGTATAGCGGCTGGCATCGGCGGGATTTTCCTTGATTTCAAGGCATGCCTCGGCCACGCCGGGGGAATAGGCCCGCGCCAGATCACGGCCATTGGCCAGCGGCTTGGTCGCGCGGATTTCCAGTTTTCCGGGCTTGGGAAACTCGTGATAATGCAAGGCGGCCTGACGTAGGGTTTCATTTTGACTGTCGCTCATGGCATCCTCATTAATGATGTAGTTTAACGCTAAACTAATTTTATTTCACGGGCATATGGCATTGCTTTGAAGCCGATTTGCACAGGCTTGCATATTGGCCGGGCAAGGCGCAATCTTTAAGCTGAATAAATTACGGACTGATAAAGAGGTAAGTATGACGCAGGATTTGCTTGGCGCGGCACGAAGGGTGCGAAATAACGCCTATGCGCCCTATTCTGGATTCAAGGTGGGGGCTGCCGTGCAAACAGCATCAGGGCAGGTCTACCCCGGCTGCAATGTGGAGAATGTGGCCTATCCGGAAGGCACCTGTGCCGAGGCCGGTGCCGTGGCGGCCATGGTTGCTGCGGGTGAGACAAAGATCGTTGGCGTGGCTGTGATTGCCGACAGCCCCAACCCGATCACACCCTGTGGCGGATGTCGTCAGAAACTGGCCGAATTTGGCAGCGCCGATATGGTCGTGACCATGGCCACCATGGGGGGCGATATCATCAAAACAACGTTGGGTGAATTGTTGCCCGGCGCGTTTACGCGCACCCATATGGACCTTGACTGAGCAATGGGTGCTGGTTTGAATTCCCGTGCGATCATTGCCGCAATCCGTGATCGGCATGCGTTGGACGCCGAACAGTTTACCTGGTTTGCCAATGGCCTGGCGGATGGCGGGGTCAGTGATGCTCAGGCCGGCGCCTTTGCTATGGCGGTGCTGCTGAATGGCTTGCAGGGCAATGGCCGGGTGGATCTGACCCTTGCCATGCGCGACAGCGGCGAGCGGTTGATCTGGGATTTTCCAGGACCTGTGATCGACAAACATTCCACCGGGGGTATTGGCGATTGTGTCAGCCTTGTTCTGGCCCCCGCGTTAGCTGCTTGCGGGGCTTATGTCCCGATGATCTCGGGCCGGGGGCTGGGCCACACCGGTGGCACGCTGGACAAGATTGAGGCCATCCCCGGTGTGAAAACCCAACTGGAAACACCGCAACTGCGCCTCGTGCTGGAGCGTGCGGGCTGTGCCATCATAAGTGCCACGGGCCAGATCGCCCCGGCGGACAAACGGCTGTATGCCATCCGCGATGTGACCGGCACGGTCGAAAGCCTTGATCTGATCACCGCGTCGATCCTGTCCAAAAA
>DFBW01000118.1:9082-10871 GCA_002366775.1 Roseovarius sp. UBA3070
TGCCGGGTGTCGCACCTCGGCTGTGATTTCGGATATGAACCAACCACTTGCGCCCAGCCTGGGTAATGCGCTGGAAATGGCCGAGGCCATGCGTGTGCTGACCGGGCAGACGGGTGGCAATCTGGCGCGCCTGACGGCGGCACTCGGGGGGGTGGCCTTGGCGGGGGCGGGATTGGCAAAAGATGTTGCCGCGGGCGCCGCCTGCATTACCGACGCCCTGACAAGCGGCAAAGCGGCACAACATTTGGGCATGATGATTGCCGCCATGGGCGGGCCTGTGGGATTTGTTGAGCAGTGGCAGCGGTTTCTGCCCGAAGCGACGGTGATCCGCGAAGTCACGGCTGTGCGCTCTGGGTTTGTCAGCGCCATTGATGGAGAAGCGATGGGGCTGGCTGTTATCAAACTGGGGGGCGGTCGGCAGGTCGAGGCGGACCAGATTGATCCGTCGGTGGGGTTAAGTGACGTGCTGACGCTGGGGACCTGGGTGGAAAAGGGCGATCCGTTGCTGCGCATCCATGCCGCACGCGTGGATTATGCACATCAGGTTGAAGCCACGCTGCACAGAGCAATCACCCTGTCCCCGGATCAACCCGAATTGCCGCCACTGATCTATGAACAAATGGGGTAATATACGCGTTAGGCATCCAGGTTTTCACCTAACGCACATTGCCCTTCGCCGCGCTTTCTGAAAAGACGGAAGAGTTTACCGCACGACCGCATAAAGGAGCGACCATGACCGAGCACCTGACAATCGTTAAGCACCCTTTGGTACAGCACAAACTGTCCTTGATGCGTGAAAAAGGCACCTCGACTGCTGTGTTTCGCCAGCTTCTGCGCGAGATCAGCCAATTGCTGGCCTATGAGGTCACGCGGAACCTGCCGATGACAACCAAACGCATCGAAACGCCGCTGGTGGAAATGGACGCCCCGGTGCTGGATGGGCGCAAACTGGCGTTGATTTCAATCCTGCGTGCGGGCAACGGATTGCTGGACGGCATGTTGGAATTGATTCCCTCTGCGCGGGTCGGATTTGTTGGACTGTACCGCGATGAAGAGACTTTGCAGCCGGTTCAGTACTATTTCAAAGTGCCCGACCAGTTGAACGAACGTTTGTCGATTGTTGTGGACCCGATGTTGGCCACCGGCAATTCAGCGTCAGCGGCAATTGATCTGATCAAGCAGGTCGGGGCCACTGACATCCGTTTTCTGTGCCTTCTGGCCGCACCGGAAGGGGTTGAAACGATGAAGAAAAATCACCCCGATGTGCCCATCGTGACCGCTGCTTTGGATGAGCGGCTGAACGACGCTGGCTACATCATTCCGGGACTAGGTGATGCGGGTGACAGAATGTTTGGTACTAAATAAGCCAAAATTGTTGCCATTTTTCACATAATTTGTTCCCGAAACGGCGATAGACTGTTTACTCAAATGCCGATTTGAGGCACTGTTTTCCTCACACTTGTGGGGAAATAAAGTGAAGTTAACCAGAGTAATTGCGATCGCTGTGATCGCCGCATCGTCGGGGCTGGGTTTTGCTCAGGCTCAGAGTATCTCAAGCGTGCAAGCCCCGGCGGAATTTCCGCCTGCCTCATTCAAGGGGCGACAGTACGTTGACAGCAAGGGCTGTGTTTTCGTGCGCGCCGGGATTGACGGCAATGTGTCCTGGATTCCGCGGGTCAGCCGCAAACGCACAGTCATATGTGGTTTCCAGCCCAGCATCGCGGGTGGTGGCACGACGATTGCTGCCGCGCCCAAGCAAGCCGCAGAGCCGGTCCAGATCACAGTTGCC
>DFBW01000118.1:10887-18170 GCA_002366775.1 Roseovarius sp. UBA3070
GCAAAACCTGTCGTGGCGAAACCCGCTGTAAAACCTGTCGTGGCCAAGCGGGTGGCCAAACCCGTCGCCATACAGCCGGTGCAAAAACCTATCATTATCGCGCAACCCCCAGCCAAGGTGGCCCAGCCCAAGGTGGTTCGGCCCACGGTTGTTCAGGTGCCCAAGCGCACTGTGGTTGTGACCCAACCCACAACCAGCACGCGCAGACCCACAACCGTTCTGGTCAAACCACTTGCGCAGCCGACAATTATAACCACACCTAAAACAGTGGCCCCAAAAACAGTGACTATTGTCACGGCCAAAGCGGCCCCCCAACCCAAAACAATGGCGCCACGCCAAAGCGCCTGCCGTGGCGCCACTGCCTTGTCCAGCCAATATCTGACCAGCGCCGATGGTCTGGCTGTGCGTTGCGGGTCACAAGACACCTCGCATGTGGCCACGATCAACGGCGGCAATGGGCGCAGCGTGGTAAAGACTGCGCCTGCCATCACCACCTATGCGCAAACCTCGGGCTATACACAGCCTGTTCCGCTAAAGCGTGCCCCCACCACCGTGGTCAAGGTGCCTACGGGAAGCACGCGGTTTGTGCGCGAAAACATCTACAACAACCAGGTCGCCAGCACGAAGGGCGTCTACATTCCCGCAGGCTACAAAGCCGCCTGGGAGGATGACCGCCTGAACACAAAACGCGCGCATCAGACATATAATGGTAAGGCCCAGATGGAGCTGCGCTGGACCAACACTGTGCCGCGCCGTTTGATTGTGGCTGATACAGGCCAGGATGCGGCATACCTGTTTCCCGGATTGCAATATCCCAACACCAGCTATGATCAGCAAATGATTGCAGGGGTTTCGGCCTCCGCCAAAGGTGCCGCAAACGCGCAGCCTGTGGGTCGGGGCAATGCCAACAAAACCCGCGAAATGATGCAGGCCAAACCGGCCAAGCGCGCCACGACACAGGCCACGACACAGGCCACGATCTCTACCCGGTCTGCCGCGGTGCAACCTCAGGCCAAAGTGACCACGCAAACCCGTGCGCGCACCGTAAGCCATCGTTATGTGCAGGCCGGGATGTTTGGCGATATGGGCAATGCGCAGCGCGCCGCACAACGGCTTGCCAACGCAGGCCTGCCGGCAAAACTGGGCAAGCGCAAGCAAAACGGCAAAATCCACGGTGTTGTTGTGACAGGGCCATTCACCTCCCAAGGGCAGTTGAACGCCGCTTTGCAAAAAGTGCGCGGCATGGGATTTGGCGACGCTTTCCTGCGCAAGTAAGCACTGCTTAACTGATACTGACGGGCGGGCCATGTGCCTGCCCGTTTGCGTTTGTGGCCCTTGCACTTCATCCGGCGATGACCCAGAATTTGGGAACAAGCCGGGCAAGGAGGGGCACCTTTGAAAGCGTTATTTGACGACCGCCAGTGGAAACATGACCCACAGTATTTCATGGCCACGGGCGTGCAAAGCCCCAGCCCCGAACAGCCCGAGCGTATCGCCCGTCTAAAGGCCGGTGCCCTGGCCGCTGGATGCCAGTTTGAAACACCATCAGATGTCGGCCTTGGCCCCATCGCGGCGGTACACACGCCTGAGTATTTGGCGTTCCTGCAAACCATTCACGCCCGTTGGCAGCTACAGGACGGGGCCAGCGCCGAAGTGGTGCCCAATATCCATCCGCGCAGTCGCGCTGACATCTATCCCAGATCTGCCGTGGGGCAGGCCGGGTATCATCAGGCCGATACCGCCTGCCCAATCGGAGAACACACCTGGGAGGCCGCCTATTGGTCGGCTCAATGCGCCATTTCCGGGGCGGATTGCCTGACCACGGGGGCGCGTGCGGCTTATGTTTTGTCGCGCCCGCCGGGGCATCATGCCTATCAGGATATGGCGGGTGGTTTTTGCTTTCTGAACAACGCAGGCATCGCCGCTGAACGGTTGCGATCTCAGGGGTTTCGCCCGGCGATACTGGATGTGGATGTGCACCACGGGAACGGCACGCAAGGCATGTTCTATGAGCGGGGCGATGTTTTGACGGTTTCACTACACGCCGACACCGAACGGTTTTATCCGTTTTTCTGGGGGCACCCGCAGGAACGTGGCAAAGGGGCGGGCTTGGGCGCGAACCTGAACTTGCCGCTGGCGCGCGGCACTGACGATGACACCTATCTGCAAACACTTTCGCAAGCGATAGAGCGCATCCGCGCCTTTGGGTGTGATGCGCTGGTGGTGGCGCTGGGCCTGGATGCCTCTGAGGAGGACCCGTTTCAGGGAATGGCGATTACAACGCCGGGGTTTGCCCGTATCGGTGCTGCGATTGTCGGCATGGGCTTGCCCACGCTTTTGGTGCAGGAAGGCGGGTATCTGAGCGATGCGCTGCAACATAACCTGACCAGCACATTGACAGGGTTCATGACTGCATGACGCAAATCGCCGACATCATCATCATTGGCGGCGGAATTGCCGGGATCAGTGCTGCGGCCCGGCTGGCGCCTCATGCCAAAATCGTGGTGTTAGAGGGCGAGCCCCATCTGGCCTATCACTCCACGGGCCGCTCGGCAGCGATTTTCATTCGCAACTATGGCAATGCGACCCTGCGCGCATTGAATGGCGTGTCCTTCTCGCAACTGGCCGGTGATATGATTGGTGACAATACGTTGTCGCAGCGCGGCGAGATGTTGCTGGTGCGTGAACAGGATCATGCCCACCTTGAGACCTATATGTTGGGCGCCGACGGGGTGGATCAGCTGACCCCCGCCGAGGCCTGCGCGATGGTGCCTGCGTTGAAACAGGACCAGTTCATCAGCGCGATTTACGAGGCCGATGCCCAGGATATCGACGTGGATCTTTTGGTGCAGGGCTGTGCACGAATGGCGCGTGGGGCGGGGGCGCAGATTGTGACATCAGCCCCCGTTACAGCGTTGCGCCGTGACGCGCAGACATGGCAGATCAGCACTTCGAATGAGATCTATGAAGCCCCCATTGTGATCAACGCCGCCGGGGCCTGGGCCGACCGGATCGCCGATATGGCGGGCGTGCCGCAACTGGGGTTGCAACCCATGCGCCGCTCGGCGGTGATGATGGGGGTGCCTGCGGGGATGGATGTGCGCAACTGGCCCCTGTTTGGGGGCATCGCCGAAGATTGGTACGCCAAGCCCGATGGGGATCGCCTGATGATTTCGCCCGCTGACGCAGACCCGGTCGAGCCGCAAGATGCCTGGCCTGACGATATGGTGCTGGCCGAAGGGCTGTTCCGGTTTGAGCAGATGGTGGATATTCCGGTGATCAAGCCAAGCCACAGCTGGGCCGGGCTGCGCAGCTTTGTGCCCGATCACACGCCGGTTTGCGGCTTTGATTCAGAGCACGAGGGTTTCTTCTGGCTGGCAGGGCAGGGGGGGTACGGTGTGCAGACCTCGCCTGCGCTTTCCCGGCTGACGGCGGATTTGGTTTTGCAACGTGAGTCTGAATTGTCGGGGGATGTATTGGCCGGGCTTTCGCCCGCGCGGTTTCGATGACGTCAGGCCATCAGGCCTCCCAGGTCACACGTCCACCACACAGGGTAAAGGCGGCGCGCGTCGTGCCCAGATGACCCGGTTCCACCGTTTCCAAATCATGCGACATCACCACCACATCGGCCATCATGCCCGATTTTAACTGCCCTTTGCGCCCCTCATTGAATTCAACCCAGGCATTGCCCGCGGTATAGCTTTGCAATGTGTCCATCAGGCTTTGACTCTGATCCCGAAAACCGTCCAGCTTGATTGGGGCCACGGCACCTTTGATATTGGGCATCACATCCACCGGGATCACCGGCCAGTCTGTGGAAAACACCACTTTCGCACCAGAGCGGCGAATATCACCCCAGGCAAAAGACAGCGGGATCTGGTGATCATGCATCACCTCATCCATGCCCTCGGGGTTGAAATACCCGCCAAAGGGCGCATGGCCGGGCTGGATGGAGGCCACAACATCCAATTCAGCAAAGCGCGGTAAATCATCCGGATGCAGCACTTCGATATGCTCGACCCGGTGGCGGGCATCACGTTTGCCGTTAGAGTTTTGCGCGGCTGCATATCCATCCAGCGTGCGCCTGATTGCCAAATCACCGATGGCATGGGTGGCAATCTGCAACCCCATCGCATCGGCGCGGATACAGGCGGCGTTGAAATGATCGGCCTCAAACACAGCATCCCCAATGTGATCGGTGCCGGGATAGGGCGCGATCATCAAGGCGGTTTTGCTTTCCACAACCCCGTCCATGAACATCTTGGCCATGCCGGACCAAACCATGTCTGAGGTGAACCGCGCACGCATTTCACCGGCTTCTTCAAAGCGATCCAGCGGATCAAAGCTCTTGTAGTGAAACGGCACCTGCGCGCGGCACGCACTTCGGCCTTCGGCGGCCATTTCATCCAGCAATTCGGCCTGATAGATATTGCCATCCATCAGATGCAGGCCAGTGATACCGTGGCTGGCACAGTGTTTCATACCGCGTTCAATAGCGTCTTTGTCCACGCCGCGATCAGCCGCTGTTGGCGCAGGCACCGGGTTGGCGCCGGTGATCAGCCCGGCCATGTCGCGGCCCGAATGGCGGGTGTGACGCAGCACCGGGGCATAGGCCGATGGCTCTTGTAACTCGCCCATAGCCAGCCCGTCATCGCCCATAACGATTTGCGCCCCGGCATCGACTGTTCCGCCGTGCAGCACGCCGCCCAATTCCAATGCTTTGGTGTTGGCCCAAATGGTGTGATGGCAGGGCGAGTACACGGCAAATGGCCGATCCGGCAGCACCGCATCCAGATCGTGGCGCGTGGTTTTACGACCCGGACCCATCAGGGAATAATCGGCCTGCACAGCGAACAGCAACGCCTCATCCGGGTTCTGGGCGGCATAGTCGCGCACGACAGGCGTCAACTGATCGGCCCCCTGAATGCCATAAAGATCAAGGTAGCCCATCTCGACCGAGCCGCCAAAAAGATGCACATGGCTGTCAATGAAGCCCGGCAATACCGTGGCGCCTTGGGCATCAATCACACGGGTCTTTTGGCCGGTCAATTCACGGATGTCTGCGGTGGAGCCAACAGCAGAAATCACACCACCGGAAATGGCCAAGGCCCCGGCCCGAGGGTGGGCCGTATCAAAGGTGATCAGCTTGCCGTTCAGGATAACGATGTCAGGGGCCTGGGCCATGCGAATGCTCCATCAGAATTCAACAGAAAATCGCGCGCCCCTAAAACAGGCCGCCGCGATCATTGGTTTATTTGGTCAGTTCAGTCCAGATCTGGCTATAGATCTCTTGTGTAGCGGGATCGCATGTTTTGGCAATATACCCTGCGGCCTTCAATGCGCTGGGGATCACCACCTCGGGGGCCGTGGCCATATCCTCGGCCATGAATTCCTCAGAGCTGGCGATGCCTTTGGCGTAGCGTGCGAAGTTGGAAATCATCGCGGCATTCCCCGGTGCCATAATGAAGTTCAAAAACGCCTTTGCATTGTCTGGGTTGCCCGCATCCGCCAACACCGCAGCGTTGTCCATCCAGATGGGGAAGCCTTCCTGAGGATAGCCAAAGGCGATGTCGCCATTTTGCAGGCGCGCCCGGAAGCTGGCCCCATTCCAGTAGATACCGGCCGAAATGTCATTCTTGGCGAAAGCCTCGATATTGCCATAAGACAGCGACAGCCAATGTGGTTTCGCGTCGACCAGCTTGTCGCGCACTTTCTTCAGGACGGCCTTGTCGTTGGTGCATTGCTCGCCGCCCATATAGTGGATGGCCAGCCCCATCACATCAAAAAAACGAATGCAGAGTTTCAAGTATTACTTGCTGGACAAGGAGGTATTTCGGCGCATGAATGGGACTTGATCTGGACGGAACTGTCAGAAAGAAAGCCATGAAAAGCAAATACCACACGCCGCAAGGCGGGCTACCCCCGCAAACGCAGATGTTGACAGACAGAGCTGTGTTCACCGACGCGTATGCGGTTATTCCCAAGGGCACATTTAGTGACATTGTCACCAGCTTTCTGCCGTTCTGGGAGGGCGCGCGGTTTTGGGTGCTGTCGCGGCCCTTGTCGGGGTTTGCCGAGACGTTTTCGCAGTATATCGCAGACGTGCAGCCCGGAGGGGGCAGCGAGCGCCCCGAGACCGAAGCGGGTGTGCAGGCGGCGTTGTTTGTGGTTGAGGGCAACATCAACGTTGTGATCAACGGTGAGACCCATCAACTGGAGGAGGGTGGGTTTGCCTATATCCCGCCCGATACCCCGTGGAGCCTTCGCAATACCAGCGACAGCCCGGCGCGGTTCCATTGGTTTCGCAAGTTATATCAATCAGTTGATGAGTTGGACGCGCCTGATCCCCTGGTGTTGAACGAGAATGATATGCCGCCCACGCCGATGCCGGATACCGCCGGGGTTTGGGCCACCACCCGTTTCATGGACCCTGAGGATATGCGCCACGACATGCATATCACCATCGTGACGTTCCAACCCGGCGGGGTGATCCCCTTTGCCGAAACCCATGTGATGGAGCATGGGCTTTATGTGCTTGAAGGCAAGGCGGTTTATCGGCTCAATCAGGATTGGGTTGAGGTCGAGGCCGGCGATTACATGTGGCTACGCGCCTTTTGTCCGCAGGCCTGTTATGCCGGGGGGCCAGGCCCGTTTCGCTATCTTCTGTACAAGGATGTGAACCGGCATATGCCTATGACGCTTGGCGTGTGAGCGCAGCTGTATGGTGTTGAGTGTGGCGATGAGGCTGTGGAACTTTAAGGTAACCGTTTGAATTTACTTTCAATTATGGGTGTCCGGTTTTTGATTTAGCTGGTTTTGAGGGCGTGTGGTTTTGTATCCCTTGTCGGGACGACATGTAAAAAATGACATGTCTACTGTGCGTGGTATCTCACGAGGCTTCGCCACAGCCCACATTCGCACCCTCATTCACCGCACCCTCAGTGGTATTGGTGCGCCAGCCCCACAAGATCTGTGAAACAACATAGTCCAATTGACCTGATCACCAGCGCCACCTTGGCAATCGCTGGTCCGCTATCCGGGCGCTTCAACCAGAAAAGGCGCATCAAACCAATGTTCCTCAAGGTTTGCCCCATTGCCGATCCGATCCACCACCGCGAATTGCCCCGGTGCGCCAATCGGGCAGAGCACCCCATGCCAAACCCCGCGATGCAGGTTGATGGATTGCCCCGGTGTGGTGATAAAGGCTTGCACATTCACCGGCACGCCCTCCGCATCATCAGCCACAACCACCAAAAATGGCACCGCATTGAGCGGGATAAACG
>DFBW01000118.1:18340-18553 GCA_002366775.1 Roseovarius sp. UBA3070
CGCCATTTGGCAATGCGCTCCACTTGCTTGCAGGCCTCGGCGAATTCGGTATCCGTGTCATTGCCAATGCGCCGCTCAAACGCCGCTTTGATCGAGGCTTTGGTATTGTCGCGCACGGCGATGATGAACGGAAAGCCGTGTTTTTTGACGTAGTCTGCATTCAGGCTCTGGAAGGTCGCGCGTTCATCGTCGCTCAACAGATCAAGGCCAGCG
>DFBW01000118.1:18632-19671 GCA_002366775.1 Roseovarius sp. UBA3070
GCTGGCAGAGCGAAACATGCGGCACAACGCATGGTGCAGGCCTGTGGCGCTGTCATGCGCAGCGCCCAGTTCCAGATCAAAGGCGCGTTCGGCAATCCAGGGTGAATGCTCAAAAATCCCACCATAAGCCGAGACAAACGTCGCTTTGGTCATCTGTGAGGGGCGATCAAATTGCATGGGCGGATGATGCGCCTTCCAATGCTGGGCAATGTCTATGCGCCGGGCAAACCAGACGTCGGCATGGCCTTGGGCATATTGCATGAACCGCCGCAAAGCCATGATGCGCCCGGGGCGCCCAATCAGGCGGCAATGCAGCCCGATAGACATCATCTTGGCGCGGCCTGCCACGCCTTCGGCATAAAGCGCATCAAAGCTGTCTTTCAGATAGGTATAAAACTGATCGCCCGAATTGAACCCCTGGGGCGTGGCAAACCGCATGTCATTGCAATCCAGCGTATAGGGCACGATCAGCTGTTCACCGTGCCAATACGGCAGATCATCGGCATAGCTGTCGGCAACATAATCAAACCCGACCTCGGCGGCCAGATCAAGCGTGTTGACCGAACAGCGCCCGGTGTACCAACCGCGCGGGCGTTCACCGGTGACTTCGGTGTGCAGGCGAATGGCCTCGTGCATATCGGCGCGTTCATCTTTTGGCGTGTGATCCTTGTAGTCGATCCACTTAAGCCCGTGGCTGGCGACCTCCCATTGGGCGGCCTGCATGGCACACAGCTGTTCAGGGCTGCGCGCCAGTGCGCTGGCCACGCCATAAACCGTTGCTGGAATGTTCAGCTCAGTGAACAAACGCTGCACCCGCCAGAACCCGGCACGCGCACCATATTCATAGACCGATTCCATGTTCCAGTGACGCTGATCTGGCCAGGCCGCGGCCCCAACAACTTCGGATAAAAACGCCTCGGATGCGGCATCACCATGTAGCACACAGTTTTCGCCACCTTCTTCGTAGTTGATCACAAATTGCACGGCGATTTTTGCGCCATTCGGCCATTTCGGATCAAGGGCATCAGGGCCATGGCCG
>DFBW01000254.1 GCA_002366775.1 Roseovarius sp. UBA3070
CAGCAATTCCACGGCACCCGTGCCGCCGATCAGATGGCCGTGCATGGATTTGGTTGACGACAGCATCAATTTGTAGGCATGCGCCCCAAACACATCGGCCACAGCTGCACTTTCGGTCTTGTCATTGGCGGCAGTACCGGTGCCATGGGCATTGATATAGCCCACCTCATCAGGGTTGATCCTGGCGTCCTGCATTGCGCCGCGAATGGCGCGCGCCGCGCCTTGTTTGGAGGGCATAACAATGTCTGATGCATCCGACGACATGGCAAAGCCCGCCACTTCGGCCAAAATCTCGGCCCCGCGTTTGCGGGCGTGCTCATATTCCTCAAACACAAAAATGCCGGCACCTTCGCCCTGTACCATGCCATTGCGGTTGGCTGAAAACGGGCGGCAGGCATCCTTGGACATCACCCGCAGGCCTTCCCAGGCCTTGACCCCACCAAAGCACAACATGCTTTCTGATCCGCCTGAAATCATCACCGGGCTGATACCGCCATGCACCATCTGAAACGCCTGCGCCATGGCGTGGTTGGAGGACGCACAGGCCGTCGATACGGTAAAACTGGGCCCTTTGAGATTGAACTCCATCGACACATGGCTGGCGGCCGCATTGTTCATCAGTTTGGGCACCACAAAGGGATGCACCCGGTTTTTGCCGTCCTCATAGACTGAGCGATAATTGTCATCGAGCGTGGTCATACCACCCCCTGAATTGCCCAACACCACCCCCGCGCGCGCGGCCAGTTCGCCAGAAAACTCCAACCCCGATTGCGCGATTGCCTCGCGGGCGGCAACCAAAGTGAACTGCGTAAAGCGATCAAACAACGCCAGTTGCTGGCGATTGAAGCGCCCCTCAGGCTCATAGCCTTTGACCTGCCCGCCGATGCGAATGGACAGGCGCTCCACATCCCTGAATTCCAGCTCGGAAATGCCACACCGGCCCTCGCGCATGGCCTCAAGCGTGCTGGGAACATCATGACCCAACGCATTGATTGTGCCCGCCCCCGTGATGACAACCCGTTTCACGTCTGCGCTTTCACCAGCGTTTCAATGCCCGAAATGATCGACGCAACCGAGGAGATGTCAAAATCGCTCTCGCTTGGGTCATTGGCATTGAACGGCACCGAAATATCGAATTCTTCCTCGATGGCGAAAATGCTTTCCACCAATCCCAGGCTGTCAATTCCCAGATCATCAAGCTTGCTATCGGCGGTGACGTCCTCCACCTCCAATACGGCCTGTTCTGCAATTATTTTGATGACGCGGTCTTTGATGCTCATGTGCGATTATCCGATCAGCGCTTTGCGGTGGATGTAGTATCTCTAACCGTCTTTTGAAACAGTTTTCTTTAACGCAGCGACGTCATCAAACAACCGCTTGAGGCGTCGCTGATACTTATACATCTCGATCTGCGTATCCATCTTGGTAGCCGGATAGCCCATCACCACACGCCCCGCAGGCACGTTTGAGATGATCTTGGAGCCACCGGCCGCCACCACGTTATCGCCCAGTCGGGTGTTGTCGGCCACCGCCGCACGCCCGCCCAGCACCACATTGTTGCCAAGGGTGACAGATCCGGCCAGCCCGACCATGCCACAGATCAGGCAATCCGTGCCCGTGACCGAGTTGTGTCCGATCTGCACAAGGTTATCTATCTTGGTGCCAACACCGATCACCGTGTCACGGATGGTGCCTTTGTCGATGGTGGTATTGGCCCCCACCTCAACCCGATCCCCCAACCGTACAGACCCAAGCGAATGAATGCGCTCATAGGCCTGGGCCTTGGCGCCGCCTGTGTCCTTAAGCGTCTCGCGCACTTTTTCCACCGCCGAGACTTCAGGCGTGACAAAGGAAAACCCATCGCCACCAATCACAGCACCGGGTTGCAAAATCACCTCGCGCCCCAGCACAACGCGGGCTGACACCTTTGCGCCTTCGCGCAAAAAGCATCCCTCGCCGATCTGCGCGTCTGCACCCACAAAGCACTGCGGCCCGATCACCGTCCCTGCGCCGATCTGCGCACGCGCGCTGATCACAGCCAATGGGGCGATGCTGACACCTTCCCCCAGTTGCGCCGAGGGATCAACAACGGCTGACGGGTGTATCCCCCGCTCCCAGCCCTGCCCTTCATCCAGCATGGCGGTCAATCCGGCCATGGCAAACCGCGGACGATGTACGATAATCGCGCCGTCCAATCCCAAGGCCTGCCAGTCGGCGCCGTCCCATAGAATGGCGGCTTTGGCAGCTCCTTGTGACAGGGTTTCCGCATATTCAGGCTTCATCGCCAGTGCCAGATCAGTGGCCCCCGCATCGCCCGGCTCTGCTGCGCGCGTGATCAAAAGATCAACGGCACCGTAAGCCTTCGCCCCCAGCGCCGCTGCGATTTCGTCCAAACTATAAGCCATGGCGCACTCCCGAACTCTCGGACAGTGATTTAGCCCTGAACGCCCGGCAGTGAAACCCCTGCTTTTTGCAAAGCGTTCCAGATCCGCCCGTCACGCCCATAGACATCATCGCGGTATTGCGCGCGCCCTTTGGCATTGGTGAAGGCGGTTCGATACATGATATGCACCGGAATTTTTGTTTCCAGCTCCACCCGGGTTTCACTGCCTGTGCGCAGTTTGGAATGGAACAACCCCTTGGGATCATCCGTCTGCTTTGACAGAATTTCATACGCAAACTCAAACGGCTGTTGCAGCCGGATACAGCCATGGCTGAAGGCGCGCACCTCACGCTCAAACAGGCTTTTTGATGGGGTATCATGCAGATAGATGTTGTATTTGTTGGGGAACATGAACTTCACCAACCCCAGCGCATTGCGCGATGATGGCGGCTGTTTGATCGCATACGGAAAGTTTGACGCGGTGTATGCGCCAAAGTTGATGTTGCCCCGGCTGACCTGACGGCCCCGGCGGTCATACAGTTTCAGATGCCCCGCCGCATTGCGGTTGCGCTTCATCATCGGCAGATATTCTTTGGTGGCGATTGAGCGCGGAACATTCCACGTCGGGTTGATCACCAGAAACTCCATTTCGTCAGAAAATTCCGGGCTGCGCCGATCACCCTGGTTTTTGCCAACCACGGCGCGGGTTTGAAATGTCAGCCGGTCATCCTCAATGATGCGCGCACTGAAATCAGTCAGATTGACCAGAACATGGCGCTGACCACGTTCATGATTGAACCAGCGTTCACGCTCCAATGCCACAAAGATGGATTTCAGTCGCGCCTCAGCAGATACATTTATCTGCTTGATCGTGCTTGGCCCGGCCACACCATCGGCGTTCAACCCGTGATCTTCCTGAAATTTCTGCACCGCTTTTTGCATGTTCCCATCAAAACTGGCGCCGATGCCGCGGCGTAGATAACCCATTTCTGTCAAACGGTTACGCAATGAAACGACAGCGTCCCCTTCCTGGCCTGGCTTCAGCGATTTTGCGGCCACGGTGGGACCCCAGCCACCGTTGGCAACCACATGAGACAGCCGCGCGCGTTCTTTCATCAGGCGCGCATATTCGTTGGTTTTGGGGGCTAGGGTTTTGAAAAAACTGCGCGGGTTTGACCGGCTCAGCTGCGCCAGATTTGCCCCCTTTTCGCGGTACATCACCTCGCGCTTGATATCGCTGTCCACTGTCTTGGGCGTCAGCGCACCTGATTGCATATCACGCGCCAGGCGCAAAAACGCTTTGCTCAGCTCAACTTCAACCAGCCCACGATCCCGGTGCGAGCGAACCGCGCGCAGTTGCGCCATCAATTCATCGGCCTTGTAGCGTGAAACCGGCAGCCCGTGGGCATCCGCCTGTGCAATGGCCTGAAACAAAGCCTGTCTGCGGGCGCGGTCGCTCTGTTCATCACCTGTCCAGATTGGTAGATAATTATGGTCTCGGTAAAAATCAGCAATGTCACGGTCTTGCGAGGCGGCTTCGGCCACCGCCTGCTTGAACGCTGTCACCTGCGCAATGGCCTGACCACCGGCAAAGACCTGCACCGCCACAAAAGCCGCACCCAGCATCGTCAGACGCAGGTTCCTGACATTCAATCCCAATTGCATTTTGTTCCCCCAAACTGCTCGAATCTCTTATAAATATACATGAAACCTATCCATTCAATCGCGCGGCCTTGTCCAATCAAATTTCCGGTACTTGGCCAATCCCTTGCAGGTGTTGCGATGGCGTCGCATTCGGTTTTGCACAATTGAGGCACAAACTTCAAAATTTGCGCAAAAAAGCGCCGAAAACCCTTGATACTCCACGATGAGACAAAAACACCCTTTTTCAGTGATTCTTAATGTGTAATAAGGATACTGCATCTGGGGATGAGATGGCAGGGCTGTGAACACACAGCGTGAACGGGCCGTGAAAATCGAAGGGCAAATTCGATACACACGGTGTAACAGGTAAGCTACGGGACAGGCGCACGGGATATGACTAAATTAAGCTCGCTGAGCATGACGCGGCGTGGGATATTGGGCGCATTTGCGGCCTCAACCATCGCAGCCGCACCTACATTCACCAATGCCGCAGGGCTTCTGCGTGGCGCAGGCGACATCCGCCGCATCCGCATGACATCCCCCCGCACCGGCGAAAAAATCGATACGATTTATTGGATCGAAGGCAGTTACATCAAAGACGCTGTCAAAGAGGTCAATTTGTTCATGCGTGACTGGCGCACGAATGGCACCATAGCTATCGACACCCGTACAATTGATATTATGGCCGCCGCCCACAATCTGATGGATGTGCAGGAGCCTTATCTGCTGCTGTCGGGCTATCGCAGCCCCAAAACCAACGCAATGTTGCGCTCGCGCTCGCGCGGTGTGGCCAAGAATTCCCGCCATATGAAGGGCCAGGCAGCCGATCTTCGGCTCGGCTCGCGCTCGGTGAATCAGATGTTCCGCGCCGCATCGGCCTGTGCCGGTGGTGGTGTTGGCAAATACTCACGTTCAAATTTTGTGCATATGGATTGCGGCCCTGTCCGCACCTGGGGCGGTTAAGCCGCCCCCCCCGCAAAAGTTTCATGTTCAAGAAACGCCGGTCCAAGTGGCCGGTGTTTTCTTTTTGTGCGTCCTATTGGGCGCCCTAATCGTTTAAAAACAACAGCGCAGAGAACAGGCGGCCCAGGCCATCGCCTGCCCCTTTCCCTGCCACAGGTTAAAGGCGATACGTTTTAAGCAAACTTCGCCTGCCGCGCTGCCCTGAGCCGCGCAAAATCATCACCCGCATGATACGACGAGCGCGTCAAAGGTGTGGCCGAAACCATCAAAAACCCTTTGCCATATGCCGCCTTTTCATAGGCTGCAAACTCATCGGGGTGCACAAACCGATCCAACGTATGGTGCTTGGGCGTGGGTTGCAGATACTGGCCAATGGTCAGAAAATCGATATTGGCGGCGCGCATATCATCCATCACCTGATGCACCTGCTGGCGCGTTTCGCCCAACCCCACCATCATGCCCGATTTTGCGAACATTGTTGGGTCCAGCTCTTTCACCCGTTGCAACAAACGCAGGGAATGAAAGTACCGCGCACCGGCCCGCACTTCGGGGTACAGCCCCGGCACGGTCTCAAGGTTATGGTTGAAGACATCC
>DFBW01000187.1 GCA_002366775.1 Roseovarius sp. UBA3070
CGCCCAGCTTGGGCACAGCCGCCAACAGAGCTTTGGTATACGCATGTTGCGGCGCTTCAAATATCTGCGCCACCGGCCCTTCCTCTACCTTGTGACCCTGGGACATCACCACCACACGATCAGCCATTTGCGCAACCACTGCCATGTCATGCGTGATAAAGACCACGGCCGTGCCCATCTCGCGCTTCAGCCGGTCAATCAACGCCAGAATTTCGGCCTGAATGGTCACATCCAGCGCCGTCGTAGGCTCGTCCGCGATCAGCAGGCGCGGGCCACAGGCCAGGGCCATAGCGATCATCACGCGCTGGCGCATTCCACCCGACAACTCATGTGGGTATTGGTCCAACATTCGGGCGGCCTCGGGGATGCGAACCTCATGCAACAGTTCAAGCGCACGGGCGCGGGCCGCGCGTTTGCTCAGGCCCTTGTGCACCCGCACCCCTTCAGACAACTGGCGCCCAATGGTGAACACAGGATTCAACGCCGTCATCGGCTCCTGAAAGATCATCCCGATCTCATTGCCGCGAATAGACCGCATCAGGGCCTGATCGGCCGTGGCCAGATCAACCTCGCCTTGTGCCCCGCGATCAAACAAAATCCGGCCATTGGTGATCTCACCGCCACCAAATTCTACCAGCCGCATCAGCGACAGGGACGATACCGATTTTCCCGAACCAGATTCGCCCACGATGCACAAAGTCTCGCCGGGGTTGATTGCGAATGAAACGTCCTCAACCCCCGGCACGTCCCCGTCACGCGTGGCAAAATGCACAGCCAAATTTTCTACGCGGGCAATCGGAGTGTCGAACATCTAAGGCCTAACATCTAAAGGGCGTTGTAAAGCAGGCTTTGCAGGCCCGAAAATACGTTTTGTGGTGCATTATCATTTAGGCACATTCCCCCACATTAGGCCATACGAACCCACGCCGCCCTTGCCAAATAAGGCCAAAAGGACTGTTATATCTCAAACATAGGCGCTGCGATGTCCCGAGATATGTGACTTTTTTTGTCCAGGGCGTGGTTTGGTAATGACAAACGGTGCCACCCGTAGACCCCGAACGAGCAAACATCGCAGACGAGTATCTGCCCCAAATGGTAGAGTGATATGACATTGAAATTTAGCCTGTTTAGCGCGGCGGTTGTATCTGTATTGGCGCCTATGGCCTGGGCCGAACGCGGCACAGACGGGCAGGTCAATATTATCTATTGGCAAGCGCCCTCCCTGCTAAATCCCTATCTGTCCGGCGGCATCAAAGAACAAGAGGCCGCAAGCCTGATACTGGAGCCACTGGCGCGGTACAATGAAACCGGCACGATGGTGCCCTGGTTGGTTGATACCTTGCCCACAGTTGAAAACGGTGGCGTGTCTGGCGATCTGACCTCAATCACCTGGCAGCTTTCCGAGGGGCTTATGTGGTCCGATGGAAGCCCACTTACCTCGGCGGATGTGAAGTTTACCTGGGAATATTGCACAGCCGAAGGTGGTGGCTGCGCGCAGATCGAAAAATACGGCGGCGTGGCTTCGGTGGAGACACCCGATGCCCGCACGGTTGTGGTCAATTTTGACGGTCCCAAGCCCTTTCCATACACCGCCTTTGTGGGTGCTCAGGCCCCGATCATCCAGGCCGCACAATTTGCTGATTGCCTTGGCCCAAAAGCGCCCGAATGCACCGATGCCAACTTTAGGCCGATCGGAACAGGGCCTTTTGTTGTGACGGATTTTCGCCCCAATGACGTGATTCAATATGAGGCAAATCCGTACTACCGCGATCCCGCCAAACCGGCCTTTGCCAAGGTTCTGTTCAAAGGCGGCGGCAAGGCAGATGATGCAGGCCGGGCGGTGCTGGAAACCGGTGAATTTGATTATGCCTGGAATTTGCAACTGGCCCCCGAAGTGATCGCCAGCATGCAAGCGGCCGGCCATGGAAAGACCGTCTTGGGCTTTGGTACATTGGTTGAGCGGATCATGATCAACCTGTCCGATCCTTCTGCCGAATTGGGTGAAGAACGCGCCACACGCGCCCATCCACACCCTGTTTTGTCGCACAAGGCCGTGCGTCAGGCGCTATCCATGGCGATTGATCGCGCATCACTGGTGGACATCGGGTATGGGGCTGCTGGCCGGATGACCTGCAACGTATTACCTGCTCCGCCAGAGTATGCGTCCTCAGCCAATGATGCCTGCATGACCCGCGATGTGGCCGGGGCCAATGCCCTGCTGGAGCAAGCCGGCTGGATCAAAGGCGCCGATGGCATCCGTGCCAAAGATGGCATGCGCCTAAGTTTGCTGTTTCAAAGCTCAACCAACGCCGTGCGTCAGGACTTTCAAGCGATTATCAAGCAATGGTGGAGCGAAATCGGAGTTGAAACCGAGCTGCGCAACATCAGTGCAAATGTGTTTTTTGGCAGTGATCCGGGCAGCCCTGACACCTTTCAGAAATTCTTTGCCGATGTCGAAATGTACGCCAACAACTTTGATGGCACCGACCCCGAGGCCTATATGGCCGGATGGTCTTGTGCCCAGATCCCCGCCCCCGAAAACCAGTGGCAAGGCAACAACATGCCGCGCTTTTGTTCTGAAGACTACGACGCGCTGGTGGCTGAAATGCAGCAAACCAGCGATTTGGGCAAACGGGCTGAACTGGCCAAAGCGATGAACGATATGCTGATGCAGGAATTTGTCATTCTGCCGCTGGTGGATCGTGGCCGGGTTTCGGCGCATGCCAATTCTCTGGGGGGTGTGATCCTGAACACCTGGGACAGTGAGCTGTGGAACATCGCCGACTGGCACAGAAACAAAAGCAACTAGAGGCCATCAATTGCGGTGCCAGATTGCCATGGCGCCCCGCATGGCGCCCTGCCCGGCCCGGCTTGTGTTGGGCTTTGCCAAACTGAGCTGCGTAACCTAGTCTGGGGGCACGACACCCTCAGGCCCCAGAAAGCACGCAAGAATGCTCACCTACACGATCCGGCGTCTGCTCCTGGCCATTCCCACCCTACTGTTTATCGCGCTTGTGATCTTTCTTCTGCTTGAACTGGCCCCCGGTGATCCGATGGCGCAGGTCCCGCTGACCGTCCCCTCTGAGGTCAAAGAACAGATGCGCGACGCCTTGGGCCTGGGCGAGCCGACGCACATCCGTTTTGGCAAATGGATGTGGCAGTTCTTTGTGATAGAGCCGATGGTCTGGTCTGACGCCACCTTTGGCACTGATTACGCCACGGGCAAACAGCGCGTTATCAGTTGGCAGACCCGCTCGGCGGTTATGGATATTGTGGTCCAGCGCCTGCCCCAAACCCTGTGGGTGGTGGCCTTGTCCTATGTGGTGGGCATCCTGATTGCCCTGCCTATCGGCATCTATTCTGCTTATCGGCAATATTCCGTCTTTGATCAGGTCGGCACCTTTGTCACCATGGTGGGCTATTCCGTGCCGCCGTTCTTTTCGGGCGTGTTGGTGATCGTGATCTTCTCGGTCCACTTGGGATGGTTGCCATCTATCTATGACACCACTCACCGGGTGGTGGACTGGGACAGCTTTGTGATCCAGCTGCGGCAGATGGTGATGCCAGTGATGGTGCTGGCCTTGCAAACCACAGCGCAGATCAGCCGCTTTATGCGGGCCTCAATGCTCGATAACCTGAACCAGGATTATGTGCGCACCGCTCGCGCCAAGGGGCTGCGTGAAAGCACCGTAGTCATGGTGCATGTGCTGCGCAATTCAATGATCCCCGTGGTGAGCGTGATCGCCCTTGGTGTGCCACAAATCTTTGGCGGCGCAATCATCACCGAACAGATATTCAAGGTGAACGGGCTGGGCCAACTGCTGATCACTGCTATTCAGGCCAATGATGTGCCAATGGTGCAAACGGTCACCTTCATGCTCGCCATTTTGATTGTAACCTTCAACATTATCGCCGATCTGCTTTACGGCGTTCTTGATCCAAGGATCCGCTATGAGTGATCCACTCTTCAAGGCCGCGCCGCGCAGTCAATGGCGCGATGTCTGGGATCAGCTGAAACGCCACCGAGGCGCCATGGCCGGGGCGGCTGTGTTCATTTTCATCCTTGGGCTTGTATTTCTTGGCCCATCGCTGTGGTCCATAGACCCCGCCTATATCGACATTCGCGCGCGCAATCAGGGGCCATCTCTGACCCACCCCTTTGGCACGGATCAACTGGGCCGGGATACGCTGGCGCGGATGATGGCGGGGGGGCAAACCTCAATTGCAGTGGGGCTGAGTGCGATGCTGCTCTCGCTGGGGCTGGGCAGCTTCATTGGTGTGATTGCCGGGTATTTCCGCCGCCTTGACGGCCCCCTTATGCGGCTGACTGATTTGTTCTTGTCCCTGCCCCTGCTGCCTTTGTTGCTGGTCATGGTGATGTTGTTCCGCGAAGCGCTCAGCCAGCGTTTTGGCCCAGAAACAGGGATCTTCATTCTGATCGTCTGTGCCATTGGGCTCACCAGCTGGATGCCCACCGCACGCATTGTGCGCTCAGATGTGCTGGCCTTGAAAGAGCGCGAGTTTATCCTCGCCGCCCGCTCTGTTGGCACGACGAACACGGCGATGATCACACGCCACATCCTGCCCAATGTGATGTCACCCATTGTGGTCTCGGCCGCGCTTGGCATCGCCAATGCGATCATCACAGAAAGCGCTCTCAGCTTCCTGGGTCTTGGGTTTCCACCCGATTTCCCCACTTGGGGTCGGCTGCTGAATGACGCGACGGTCTATGTGCAAGACTATCCTGAGCGGGTGTTCTGGCCGGGTTTGGCGATCTCGCTCACGGTGTTAAGCATCAACTATCTGGGCGATGGCCTGCGTGATGCACTTGATCCGCGCATTCGTGGCAGATAACGCGCGCGCCTGCTTGTCATGCAAACAGGGGATAAGGCACAGCAATCTCCGTGCCTGCATTGTGCGAAAAAGAACCCCCTTCAATTCATCGCATCAGGTTCGGACCGATTGTCAGCCCATAGCCCCTCGGACAGAACAAACCACCTGCCCTCCGGCGGGTTCAAAGAATTATTTCCCAAACAGGGCAACATATTCACGAAGCAGCATGGTTGATCGCACCCAGAAAATACCCCAACTGGGATAAAATTCTGCCTGACCGGAGCTGACCCCATGTTTGAAACCTTTGAATTTGAGACCCTCACCGCACCACAAGCGGCCGTGTTCTTTGGCCTTGGGCTGGGTGTGCTCTTTGGCATTCTGGCACAGATCACCCGGTTTTGCCTGCGCCGCGCACTGGTGGGCGATGATCGCCGGGCCGCTGCCGGGGTCTGGCTGACGGCCCTCGCCGTGGCTGTTGTGGGCACGCAAACGGCCGTGTCTGTGGGCTGGATCAGCTTTGCAGATCATCGCTTTTTAGGGGCTGAACTGCCGGTGCTGGCCATTGTGCTGGGCGGGCTGCTTTTTGGCGCAGGCATGGTGCTGACGCGCGGATGCGTGTCACGCCTGACAGTGCTGAGTGGTGCAGGCAACCTGCGCGCACTCAGTGTTCTGATCGTCTTTGCCTTTGTCGCGCATGCCACTCTCAAAGGTGTGCTGGCGCCAATTCGCACCGGATTGGGATCATTCACCGTTCCACTTGAGAGCGCCGCACTTCCAGGTGCCCCAATGATCTGGGCCGGCCTTCTTGCCATTGGGGCACTGTTTGTCGCAATCCGCTCGGGCAACCGCCCCGGTCTTTTGGGGCTCGCAGCATTGCTGGGCGCGCTTGTCCCGCTGGGCTGGGTTGGAACCGGGTTTGTCCTCTATGACGATTTCGACCCGATTGTGATGGAAAGCCTGTCTTTCACCGCGCCCTTCTCGGAAACGCTGTTTTATACGATCGCCTCCACCTCCATCAGCCCCGGCTTTGGCGTGGGGCTGATTGGCGGCACATTGGCGGGCGCGTTGGCCGCGGCCCTGCTGCGGGGCCAGTTCGTATGGCAAAGCTTCACCTCGCCGCGCGAAACCGGCCGCTATCTGGCGGGCGCCACTATGATGGGCTTGGGCGGCGTGCTGGCAGGCGGGTGCACTGTGGGTGCCGGGCTATCGGGTATCCCAACTTTGTCTGTGGCCGCCTTGCTGGCGTTGGCTGCCATGGCCGGTGGCGCGTTAATCACCCACCGCTTGCTCAAGGGTGGGGCGCATCTAAATGCCCATTCCGTTCCCGCCGAGTAATCCCCAGAACCAGCCCTTGCGCTGACGCCCAGCATGAGTAAGATGCCCCGCGCATCAGCGATGGGACAGTTTCAAGATGACACGGTATGAATACAAGGTTTGCCCGGCCCCCTCAAAAGGGCGCAAAGCAGCAGGCGTAAAAGGGCCCGAAGCGCGCTTTGCCCATAGCCTGGAACTGCTGATGAACAACATGGGCGCAGATGGTTGGGAATATCAACGCTCTGACATCTTGCCCAGCGAAGAACGCCAGGGGTTGGCGTC
>DFBW01000311.1:0-4189 GCA_002366775.1 Roseovarius sp. UBA3070
ACCTGATCGTGACGGCACAAAGGACAGCGTGGCGCACATCCGCGAAACAAAGGTGTTTTGCGTCAATATCGTAGAAGTAGCGATGAAGGATGCGATGAACCAGACCTCCGGCCCATGGGATGCGGAAGTCGACGAGTTTACCAATGCCGGGATCGAAAAAGCCACCTGCGAGGAGATAGATTGCGCCCGTGTCGCAGCAGCGCCTGCATCTCTGGAGTGCCGTGTGACACAAATTGTGCAGCTAAAGGGCGAGGCCAATTTTGTGATTTTCGGTGAGGTAGTCGGCGTTCATATGCGTGACGATTGCATCGTCGATGGAGTGTTTGACGTGACCCGGTTTAACCCGCTGACCCGACTGGGATACAAGGATTATTCCGTGATCCGCGAGGTCTTTAGCCTGACCCGCCCCGGAGAAAGCTGACATGTCCACACTTCCTGATCCAACCTGCGCCTATCCAATCACTCTGCCTGATGGCTCGGGCTATAAGGGCACGGTTTTACTGAGCAACGTCATAGATCATCCCAAATTTCAGGTGGGAGCATTCACTTATGCCTCGGACTTTGACGCCCCCAAGGATTGGGCCCAGCAGCTTGCGCCCTATCTATTCGCGTTTTCGCAAGAGACGTTGAAAATTGGGCGGTTCTGCCAGATCGCCCATGGGGTGCGGTTTATCACCAGTTCAGCCAATCACACAGCTTCAGGGTTAAGTTGCTATCCGTTTGAGGTGTTTGACGAAAAGACCCGTGCCGGATTTCAGCCGGACACACGAGATACCCAAGTGGGGCATGACGTCTGGCTGGGCCACGGTGCCATGGTGCTGCCCGGTGCTGTGATCGGCCATGGCGCCATCATCGGGGCCGGGGCCGTGGTGCGCGGCACGGTGCCACCCTTTGCAATCGTTACCGGTAACCCCGGCACGGTACACCGTTTACGGCTTCCTGTGGCCGAGGTGGACAGGATGCTGGCACTGGCCTGGTGGGACTGGCCAACTGCTCAGATCGAGGCTGCATTGCCAGCGATAAAAGCGGGCGACATTGCAGCGCTGGAGCGATTAGCGCCCTAGTGACCCGAGCCCAACACACCTGTTTTCACGTCATAATCCACAGCAACCTCGTAATCCGGGTCATCATCGCTATCCACCATCAGGTGACCTGCTTTGGTCAGCAGTTTATGGCAATCATGGCTCAGGTGGCGCAGCATCAGGCGCTTGCCTGCGGCCTCGTATTTGGTTGCCATGGATTCGATGGCTTGCAAGGCAGATTGATCCACCACCCGGCTGTCGGCAAAATCGACAATCACAGTGTCAGGATCGCCCGCCACGTCAAAAATCTCATCAAAGCCAGCAGCAGAACCAAAGAACAAAGGCCCCTGAATTTCATAGACCTTCGCACCCGCTTGTGTTTGTGATTCACGCGTAACCGCATGAATGCGCGAGGCATTGTTCCACGCATAAGCCAATGCCGAAACGATCACACCCACAACCACCGCGATGGCCAGATCGTATTTCACCGTCACGCCCGTCACCAATACGATCACCACCGCATCGGTCAACGGCACTTTGCGCAGAATGGTCAGCGAGTTCCACGCAAACGTGCCGATCACCACCATGAACATCACACCCACCAGTGAGGCCAGCGGGATTTGCTCAATCAACGGCGAGGCAAAAAGAATAAAGCTGAGCAAGAACAGTGCCGCGACAATCCCCGCGATACGCGTGCGTGCGCCCGATTTTACGTTGATCATCGATTGACCGATCATCGCACATCCGCCCATGCCACCAAAAAACCCCGTGATGATATTGGACGACCCCTGCGCAATGCATTCCTGACTGGCCCCGCCACGTTTGCCGGTGATTTCACCCACAAGGTTAAGCGTCAGAAGGCTTTCAATCAGGCCAATGGCGGCCAGGATCACAGCATAAGGCAGAATGATCTCAAACGTCTCAAACGTCAGCGGCACCACCGGAATATGAAAGGATGGCAAGCCGCCTTGTATCGACGCCAGATCCCCCACACGCGGCACCTCCAGCCCCAGCGCAATGACCAGCCCCGCGACAACGGCGATACCTGCCAATGGCGCCGGAATGACTTTGGTCAGCCGTGGCGTGACCCAGATCACCAGCATGGTCAGTGAAACCAGCGCCAACATCAATGATAATGCCGGACCGCTAAGCCACTCGCCACCGCTCATCCCGTGGCCGGTGTTCACCATGGTGCCAGGCACTTTGAACTGGCCCAATTGCGCCATGAAAATCACGATCGCCAAGCCGTTCACAAACCCCAGCATCACCGGGTGCGGCACAAGGCGAATAAACTTGCCCCAATGCATCACCCCGGCGACAACCTGAAAAAGCCCCATCAGCACAACCGTCGCAAAGAGATACTCCACCCCGTGCTGCGCAACGAGGCTGACCATGACCACGGCCAAAGCCCCTGTCGCGCCCGAAATCATACCGGGGCGCCCGCCAATCACAGCTGTCACCAGCCCCACGATAAAGGCGGCATAAAGCCCAACCAACGGATGCACATCCGCAACAAAGGCAAAGGCCACGGCTTCGGGCACCAATGCCAGAGCCACGGTAAGCCCGGCCAGGATCTCGATGCGCAGACGGGTGACGCTCAGGCCGTCGTCGGTGGCCAGGCCCAGCTCGGTCATGCCAAAGCCGCGGGCGTAGCGGCGCAAAAGTGCCGTTTTCATAGGGGTGCCTCAATCTGAATTGTTGTTCGCACGTTGGGGGTTCCTCTACCCCGCGCTGGGGCACTTTACAATGACCCCGGCACCCGCGCGCAGACAAACGTGACGTGATCACCATTCCCATTGCGGCCATTCCCCCCTAAACCTGAGGCACAACAGCATCGGAGTACAAAAAATGACCAACACAATGATCGGCGTGATCGGCGGCTCGGGGCTGTATCAGATTGACGGGCTGGAGGGGGCCGAATGGATCAGCGTGCACAGCCCATGGGGCACGCCATCCGACCAGATCCTGACCGGCACTTTAGACGGTGTGGCGATGGCGTTTTTGCCGCGTCACGGACGCGGGCATGTGCATTCGCCCTCAACCGTACCGTACCGAGCCAACATTGATGCATTGAAACGACTGGGCGTGATGGATGTGATCAGCGTGTCGGCCTGTGGATCGTTCCGCGAAGACATGGCACCGGGTGATTTTGTTGTTGTAGATCAGTTTGTTGATCGAACTTTCGCGCGCGAGAAATCCTTCTTTGGTGCGGGTTGCGTCGGCCATGTCAGCCTGGCGCATCCCACCTGCGCGCGTCTGTCTGACGCTTGCGAAAGCGCCGCCCGCGCAGCCGGGGTAACGGTACATCGCGGCGGCACTTATCTGGCTATGGAGGGTCCGCAGTTCTCGACAATGGCGGAGTCAAAGATGTACCGCGAGGTTTGGGGATGTGACGTGATCGGCATGACCAATATGCCCGAGGCCAAACTCGCCCGCGAGGCCGAATTGTGCTATGCGTCGGTCGCCATGATCACGGATTACGACAGCTGGCACCCCGACCACGGAGAGGTGGACATCACCGCCATCATCGAAACTCTGAGCGGCAACGCCGACAAGGCGCGCACCATGGTGGCGCATCTGCCTGCGCTGCTGGGGGCCAAGCGTGTGCCTTGCCCACATGGCTGCGACCGGGCGCTGGATTATGCCATCCTGACCGCCCCCGACGCGCGCGACCCAGCCGTGATTGCCAAGCTGGATGCTGTGGCGGGGCGAGTGTTTTGAAGGGAATATAAACCACATGTATTTATTCAAAATTAGCGAAGACGACATTCTGCAAAAAGAATACGAATGGCATGTGACTTGCCCGATACCGGTCAAGGGACACTCTTCTCCTGTAGTTGGCGACCTGACTTTTGTGTGGATCCACGAAGACGGGCTATTTGCTGAATGCATCGTTTCAGGTTATCCCGAAGAAGACCCTTCGCTCGTGTCACTCCTTCCAGTCGCATTTTTTTCACCATTGCTTCTTGGCTCAGAATGGCTTGCTGGCGCTGACCGAGAGAAAAAAACTCTACGATCAAAATTACATTGCCTTAGAACTTCGAGAATTTGGCAATTGACTGAGACTGAAGTTTGCGAACTTGATCAAGCACGGCGATCATTTACTAAGAATCTTCAAATGTACGAACCATGGATTGGAAAATAAGGATTTACCTCATGCCTCTCGA
>DFBW01000311.1:4286-5669 GCA_002366775.1 Roseovarius sp. UBA3070
GGGGCTTTGGTGTTGACCTCGGCCCTGCTGTTCACTGCGCTGAAATGGGGTGGCGCGGCCTATCTGATCTGGCTGGGCATCAAATTGCTACGCGCGCCCGCCGCACATGGGTTGGAGGCCACCACCCAGCCAGACAGCACTGCCGGTCAGGTCTTTGTGCACACGGCCACCGTGACCGCACTTAACCCAAAATCCATCGCGTTTTTCATCGCATTCGTGCCGCAATTTGTGAAGGTGAGCCAACCCCTTATCCCACAGTTCGCCATTTTGATCGCCACCTTCGTGGGGCTGGCTGCCATCAATGCCTTTGCCTATGCTTTGGCCGCTGACAGGCTTCGCCAAACCATCCGCAAGCCTGCGGTGATCACCTGGCTGACACGCTGCGGTGGCCTGGCTTTGATCGCCATGGGTGTGCTGACAGCCACTTTGCGACGCACTGCATGAAAACGCCCCCCGGCACCGTTCTGATCCTTGGGGCCGATGGGTTTATTGGCAGGCACCTGGCCTTCGGGCTGCGCACGGCGGGGTGGCAGGTGATTGCCTCAGCCCGGCGTGTGCGTCGCCTCAACGCGATGGGGTTTGATACCCTACAGGCCGATCTGAATGACCCCGTCTGTAGCACGCCGACCTTCTGGCAGCCCCATGTGCGGGGCGTCACTCATCTGATCAATGCCGCCGGGGTGCTGAGTGCATCTGAGCAAGTATTCCGTGCGGTGCATGAGGACGCGCCAGAAGCGCTCTATGCTGCCCTGCCCGACGGCGCGCGAGGGGTGTTGTTGTCTGCCGTAGGCATTGACGAAACCGACACACCATTTGCTTTGCATCGTCGTGAGGGAGAGGAAATTGCGGCACGACATGGTTTGACAATTCTGCGAGCAGGTCTGGTGCTGGGGGATACATCTTATGGCGGATCGTCATTAGCACGGGCCTTGGCCGCCTTCCCATTGGTGACGCCCGTCGTGGGTAAAGGCGATCAACGTTTCAATCCCATCCATGTGACGGATCTAACGCGCGCCATTGATCACTTTCTGCGCCATACCCCCGGCCCCGGCATTCACGAGATCGGCGGGGCAGAGGACATCACACAAGCGGATATGATGCGCAGCTTGCGAAGATGGCTGGGGTTGCGCCCGGTGCCTGTCTTGCACTTGCCTGTGTGGTTGGCGCGTGGCCTCGGGCGACTGGGCGATGCGATGCGCTGGGGGCCAATTTCACGCAGTGCCGTTGACCAGCTGAACGCATCACTTCTGGCCCGGCCCGGTGCCGCGATGTCCAGCCTGCCCAATCCGCCGCGCAAGTTTTCAACCTCCATCGCCCAGCGCCCGGCAAGTACACAGGATCTATGGCATGCCCGCCTCTATCTGATGCGCCCCGCGCTGCGGC
>DFBW01000230.1 GCA_002366775.1 Roseovarius sp. UBA3070
CCCATCTTCTTGCTCCAAATATCCGGCCTTATGTATCAAACGCACCAACATTCTAGCTGCATTTCGGGCCAATGTGAATCATCATTAGGGGATGCAGGACAAAACAATTGATAACGCATTACTGGCACTGCGAAAGCAGAACATCCGAGGGGGCGGAGCAGGTCTCGATCATGTTGAGACGTTGTTGCAGATGCGCGGTGTGGATATGCCCCGCGTGTTTCCTGCCAAGCGTAAGGACGTGGCGCGCAAGGGGCAAATGACTGCGCTGGTGCTAGCCGCACTCAGGGGTGGTCCTAAGACCGCGCTTGAGGTTACGGCCTATGTTGCGCCCAGAAGGCCAGAGTTAAGCCCCGAGGCCGCGAAGAAGCGGACTGCGCAGGCGTTGAGTAAGTTGAAGATGCGGGGGGTGGTGGAGAATGACTTTGGGCCGGATGGGTGTTTGTGGAAGCTAGTGTGCCCTTAAATCGGCGATGAAACACAATATATAGTGTGATTCCTAGATTCCTATTGGCTATCTAGACGAATCGGGGCAAGTATCAGTAAGTTCGGGAGTGCTGTAATACACCAATATGATGTAATGCGTGAGATTGATGGGGTAACTCATTGATCTCGAATCCATTTTCACATCGTTAACCTATTGAAAAAACTGATTGAATCAAAATCTGTTATGTCCTATGCTTAGCATAAGAAAGCCCCGCCGAAGCGGGGCTGACTAGGGAGCGGATGAGGGGAATCGAACCCCCGGTAGGACCAGTGGGAAGCCGGACTACCACACCAAGTCACCCGCTTAAGAGCCAGTCTAGCACTGGCTCTTTTGTTTTCAAGACAACTTTGTAGTTGACTGCACATCGGCTTGTGGGGTTATCAGGTTCTTAGCACTGTATTTTGTGCCTACGCCGCCCGCTGCCAGTAGCCTTTCCAGTTCCTGCTGACCGGCGCTGCCATCGAATTTGACACCACGATCTGCGCCAGCGTCCCGTTATCGGTGCGGCGGTTATCTTCCAGCCATGCGGCATGGTTTGCATACTGGTGCAGGTACTGCGGTGAAACGTGGTGATGCTGGCCCGACACCATGCGGCGCAGACGTGAGAAATAGCTTTCAACCATGTTGGTGTGCTTGCCGTGGTCACTGTAGCACTCTGAGTGGTTCACGCGGTCCACATGATAGCCCATGTGCAATTCATCCCAATGGCTGGCCTCATCGGCGGACATGGTGGACAGGCGCGATACGTTCTCATTCGCCAGAACAACGCCCTCGGCCTCGTTCATAGCGATGATGGGCAGGGTACGGCCCTCACGCTCACGCATGGCGATTACAACGCGGCGCTTGCCGGTCTGGTGCTGTTTCAGGCGACGGTCAACGCGATCAGTTTTGACGTTGACAGGGCGGATATGACCGCCAAAGTATGCGCCATCAATCTCAACATGGCCTTCCAACACCTCGCCGGTCTGCACTTCTTCTGCCATCGCCTCACGCAGCTTGTGGGCCAGCACGAAGGCCGTTTTGTACTGGCAGTCCAGATCACGCGAAAGCTGGATCATGGATACGCCCTTTGAGGCGTTCACGATGATGCAGATCGCGGCCAGAAGGTCCACAAAGTCCATCTTGCGCGAAGCAAAGATTGTACCGCTGGTAACGCTGAACTGGTGGTGGCAGGCTTTGCATTTGAACTTGCGACGGGTGGTGATCTTGTACGCCTCATCAAAACCGCAGCACGGGCATACGGCTTCACCATTTGTTTCAGGCCAGCGCATTTCGCAGAACACCTGATACGCCGCATCTTCGCCAGCTTTGTAAATGCTGCGAAGGCTAAGTGTGCGTGATGCCGCTGAAAGGAGGAAGTGCTGTGCCATTGTACTCTCTGTGATTACCTATATCACACATATAGTACTTATAGATCACGTTTACAATGGCAAATATCACATATATGATGCCTTTATCATTTATGGAGGCGCATCATGCCAGATCAGAGCGATTGGGAAGCCAAAGCGGCAAACATTTTGAAGGCCGAATTGAAACGGCAAGGTGTAACTTATGCCCAGCTTGCAGAGTTGATTGGGGATAAGGAGCCTAATGTCAGGAACAAACTGTCACGCGGCAAATTTAGCGCAGCATTCATGCTGGAGGCGATTGAAGCCATTGGGGTTTCGGAACTTAGGCTATGATGATCATTCGTCGTCGTCAGGTAGGTCAATAATCTCATGTACATTAGTTACAGCAAAAACTGATGGCTTCCCGCCAACCATTCGGACTTTCACATCTACCACAAAGCCCTTTTTGTAAATGTTATCTTCGGCATCACGGATTTCATGCTTTATCCGCTCCTCTGCTAACTCTGAGGCATACATGAGAGCCAAGGCTTTGCTGTGAACCTCTTCAATAAGAACTCTTTCGCCAGATCTCTTACCTAGCTGCGCCTTTCCTACATCTGAGCGCGTGAATATCATCAAAACGCGCTCATGGTCTGCACCGGTAGGTGTTTCGAGTTCTTTGTAAACACCATCAATTGTGACTTGCGCGTCTTTAGCTTCGCTGGTTGAGAATTGAAACGCAGCCCTAACTTGGTTCTTCCCATCTTCGAAGGTTACCGCTTCAAGCGTTGAGGTAGCGTTGGGGTCGCGGGCAATAGCCTCAGTTGCGTCAACCAAGGTTTTCAATTCGCTTTTCTTGGGTGACCAATCCGCTAAGTTCCCGGTGACCAGCGCTGTAAGCCGCTTCCCCCAGGTTCGCACGAACTGCTCAACAATGATAACTTGATCCATCTGAGCAACGAATGGAGCCGCAGCGACAATGTAAGGTATCAAATCAGCTTCAATGCATTTCTTCCTGACTTCTTTGACATAGATACGCGCATCACCATCCGCATCCGGGTAATTTTCTCGAATGTCTCTGCGGTATTCTTCCGCCAATGATGTGAAGGCCCCAACGAACGCATCAATTTCCACAGGCTCTTCTGTCTGTATCCTTAGGCGTAGTATTGCATTTGAATCACTCATCGCCTGATTGTAGGAAACAATGTTTAACATTCACAGCCCCCTACAAAGATTTTGTTTGCTTGGTGCGTTTGATACATAACGCCGCAAATATCCCGGGGAGTTTGAGGGGCAGCGCCCCTCATTTGGATTAGAATTTCTCAGGCCCAGTCACCTTCAAACCCCTTGGGGATCATCAGGATATCGCGGTCCAGAGCGGTGACATCCCGCCGCCCACACAATGCCATCGACACATCCAGCTCCTTGTGGATCACCTCCAGCGCCTTGGTGACACCGGCCTCACCCATCGCGCCCAGCCCATAGACAAAGGCGCGGCCGATGTAGGTGCCTTTTGCCCCCATGGCCAAAGCCTTGAGCACATCCTGACCCGAGCGAATTCCGCTGTCCAGATGCACCTCGATCTTGTCACCAACCGCATCCATGATGGCGGGCAAGGCACGAATAGCAGACAGAGCACCATCCAGTTGACGCCCGCCGTGGTTGGACACGATGATAGCATCAGCCCCGACATTGAGCGCCTCCACGGCGTCACGCGGGTCAAGGATGCCTTTGATGATCAGCGGGCCGTCCCACATTTTACGAAACTGGCGGATACGATCCCAATCAAGCGCCGGGTCAAAGGCCTCAGCGGTCCAGGTGGTCAGCGATGAGGGATCCGTCACGCCTTTTGCGTGCCCCACGATATTGCCAAAAAAGCGCCGTTTGGTGCCCAGCATGCCAAGGCCCCATTGCACTTTGGTCATCATATTGGCCACCGATTTCGCCGTTAGTTTGGGCGGGGCCGACAGGCCGTTCTTCAAATCCTTGTGCCGCTGGCCCATCACCTGCAAATCCACCGTGATTATCGCCGCCGAGCATTTGGCCGCTTTGGCGCGATCAAACAGACGCTGCATGAAATCATCGTCTTTCAGCGTATAAACCTGCATCCAAAACGGCTTGCTGGTGTTTTCGGCCACATCCTCAATCGAGCAGATCGACATAGTAGACAGCGTGAATGGCACGCCAAATTTCTCAGCGGCGCGTGCTGCTTTGATCTCGCCATCTGCCGCTTGCATGCCCGTCAGGCCAACAGGCGCCAAAGCCACGGGCATGGCCACGTCCTGCCCGATCATCTGACTGGCGGTTGAGCGCCCCGACATATCCACCGCCACCCGTTGGCGCAGATATATATCTTTGAAATCGCTGGTATTTTCACGGAACGTCTGTTCCGTCCAACTGCCGGATTCCGCATAATCATAGAACATCCGTGGCGCACGGCGTTCATAGATACGACGCAGGTCTTCGATACAGGTGATCACGGGCATGGCAGGGCCTTTGGTTGCATTGGTTAGTTTAATTTACCAATTCAACCACCAGCTGGCAACGTGCGTTTTGCCTCAGGCGGCATGTGCCCCATCAGCCAGAGATTTAACGAAGCTCAGCACCTCATCCACCGGCTTGCCGTCACCTATCATCGCCACAATGGCCGATCCGACCACAGCCCCATCTGCCACCGAGGCAATAGAGCGCGAGGTTTCAGGCGTGCGAATGCCAAACCCCACGATCACAGGCAAGTCGGTCTGGCTTTTGATACGCGCCACTTCGGGGCCAACATCTGTGGCCTCGGCAGCAGCGGCACCGGTGATCCCAGTGATGGAAACGTAATAGACAAAACCAGAGGTGTTTTGCAGCACTTTGGGCAGGCGCTTGTCATCAGTCGTCGGTGTCGCCAGCCGGATAAAGTTCAGCCCGGCGGCTTGCGCTGGGATGCACAGCTCGTCATCTTCCTCAGGGGG
>DFBW01000070.1:0-695 GCA_002366775.1 Roseovarius sp. UBA3070
ACGATTGCCAACCTCAACAGCCCCGTTCAAACCGTGATCGCGGGCAGTGAGCAAGCGATGGAGCGTGCCGCGGAGGTGCTGAAAGAGGCCGGGCTAAGTGCTGTGCATGTGCCGGTGTCTCAGGCCTTTCATTCGCCTCTCATGGCCCCAGCGCAAAAGCAATTCGCCAAAGCCATCGCCAAGGCCACATGGGCCGACCCCAGCGTGCCGATTTATTCCAACGTCACCACCGAGCCGCACGACCCGTCCAAGATTGCAACATCCATGGCCGATCATCTGATCAGCCCGGTCGATTTCGTCACACAGACCCGGCATATGGTGCGTGACGGTGCGCGCGTGTTTGTAGAGGTTGGCCCAAAATCCATCCTCGCGGATCGCGTGGGCGAGATTGTGGATGATCCCGGCGTCACGGCCATTGCCCTTGATGCGGGCAAAGGGGATGCACTGGCCTTTATGGCAGGTCTTGCCCAGCTCTTTGTGGCGGGTGCACCTGTTGATCTGCCGGTATTGCTGAACAACCTTGCCCGCCCCGGCCCGCGTGACACTGGCGCGCAAACCCCGAATACCTGGTATCTGAACGGCGCATATGCGCGGCGTGCCGATGCCCCCCTACAGGATGTGGAACCCCCCGCGCCCGGAACGTTTGGCCTTGGCAGCACATCTGCCACAACGGCCCCAATTGATGAGGAGTTGGA
>DFBW01000070.1:746-8337 GCA_002366775.1 Roseovarius sp. UBA3070
TGGTGACATGATGACCAGTTATCACGCGATGATGACCGAGTTTTTGCGCGTGCAGGAAAGTGTGATGCGCGCCTATCTGCAAAATGGCGGTGCTGCCTTGCCTGCAACGTCGATGCCACAGATGCCCGTTCCTGTATCGTCTCCGGTGTCTGCTCCTGTGCCCCAAGCGATGCCCGCACCAGTGCCAGTGGCCCAGCCTGTTCCAGCGCCTGTTGCTGCTCCGGTCGCAGCACCGGTGGTTGAAACACCTGCGCCAGCACCAGCACCCATTGCGGAACCGGCACCCACAGCTGCCCCCGCAGCCATGAGCCAGGACGACACATTAAGTGCCTTTGTTCAGATCGTAGCCGACAAAACAGGCTATCCGGCAGATGCGCTTGACCCGGATCAAGCGCTTGAAGCCGATCTTGGTGTTGATTCAATCAAGCGGATGGAAATCCTGTCCACCATGCAAAAATCGCTGCCCGATGATCTGGCTCAGGCCATGCGCGGGGATATGGATGCGATTTCACAACTCGCCACCCTGCGCGAGATTGTGGACTATGTTTTTGCCAATGCCAGCACCGGTGGCGGCGACAAGACAAAGCCCGAGGGCACAGACCCTTTTGAGTTTGCCGGGGAGGCCGAGACATCCGCTCATGCGGTGCTTCCCCGGTATATTCAGGTGCCTTTCGCTGAGGATGCCAGCCACGTTCCCTGGGACCTGGCCGAAGGGACTGTGGCTGTTATCACTGAGGCCGAGGATGGTTTTCATGCCGCCATGGCTGCTGCGCTCACGGACAAGGGTATCGCCTGCACGGTGATGCCCGGCGACGTTCTGGCAAAGACAGATGCGCTGTCTGCGTGGTTCGATGATTTGGCCCTTGAGGGCAAGCCCCTCGCCCTTGTTCATTGTGCTGGCCGCACATTGCTGTCCGAGGCAACGCTGGCCTCGCTTGAGGATTGGCACGCAGCCCACGAGGCGGGCACCAAATCCGTTTTCCATCTGTTGCAAGCGGCCCAACCACATCTGCAAAATGGTGGCCGGTTTATTTCAGTAATGCAAAGCGGCGGCACTTTTGGACGTGGCGCTGATGCCCCCATGCCCGCACAAGCCGGAGTGGTCGGGCTGGTCAAGGCGCTTTCATTGGAATGGCAGGGATGCAGCCTGAAGGTGGTGGATCTTGACCCGGATCAGGACCACGCCAGTCAGGCCAGCCATGTGCTGCGCGAGATGTCGATGTTGGCGGGTCGGCGCGAAGCTGGCTATCCGGCAGGTAAACGCACCATTTTCCGCACCGAAGCCGCCGCGACTGAGCCACCAATGGAGCCCACCGCACTGCCCGACAAAGACTGGGTTATCCTGGCATCTGGCGGCGCGCGGGGGATCACTGCGGAATGCTTGCGTACCCTGGCACCTTCGGGGGCAACGCTGGTGCTTTTGGGCCGCTCGCCGCAGCCAGAGCCCGAGCCCGACGACATGCGCGCGCTGGACCTTGCCGGTCTGCGTGCACATTTCCTTGGGCTTGCCCGTGCGGCCGGTGACAAGGTTAAACCGGCCGAGATTGAAGCCCGCGTAAACCGCCACCTTGGCTTGCGTGATATGGATACCAACCTGCGCGATTTTGCGGCCATGGGTGCCAACGTTGATTACCGTGCTGTGGATGTGTGTGACGCAGCAGCCGTTCAAGCGCTTTGTACCGATCTGCTTGGCAGCTATGGCCGGATTGACATGCTGGTGCATGGCGCCGGGCTGATCGAAGATACCCAGTTTGAAAAGAAAACAACCGAGAGTTTCAACCGCGTGTTTGACACCAAGGTTGACAGCGCGCTGACGCTGGTAAATGCGGTGCAAAATCCGGCCCTTAAGGCCATCTGCTTTTTCACCTCGGTGGCCGGGCGATATGGCAATCCCGGCCAGTCTGATTATGCCGCCGCCAATGAAACGCTGAATTTCTATGCCCGCCATCTGGCCCAGACAATGCCCGACACACGCATTGCTGCCATCAATTGGGGGCCGTGGGATGCCACTACCACCGGGGCAGGTATGGTCACTGACAGCACGCGCGCGCAGTTCCTGTCGCGCGGCATTGGCATGGTTGAGGCGGTGCCGGGACGCGAGTATTTCTGGCGCGAGATGTTCTGGGCTGACCCCAGCCAGGTGGAAACCAGCGGCTGGGTGGCCGATGGCGAAACCATGGAAGCCGCGATTTGTGATCTGCCGCCCAATCCCGATGCGCCGGACAAACCTGCCGGGTTGTTGCTGCTGAATGGCGCGCAACGGGCTGACAGCCACCTCAATTGGCGGCTCGATATGGTCAGCGCACCTTTTGTGGACGACCACCGCTTTGATCGCCATGCGGTGATGCCCATGGCCGGTATGATGCAGTTGCTCAGCGAAATACCCGCCGCATTCGGTGATACGCGCCCCGTGGTTGAGCTGCAAAACCTGTCCATGCTGCAAGGGCTGACGCTAAAAGACGGCCCCCTGAATGTGCGGGTTGAAATGCACGACGGGGCAACAGCTGACCTCAGGCAAGCCCGTGTTCTGTCTACAGGTGATAAACCTCGGGTGTTGTATCAGGCCGACCTGGTGCTGGCTGATGCTTTGCCGCTGTCCGGGCTTGCGCCAACTGGTGGCGATGGCATTGCGCCCTGGTCCGGGCCCAGCCTTGATTACATGTATCGTCGGTGGCTGTCACACGGGCCGCGGTTTCATGTGTTGGATCAGATGGCAGCCCTTGATACCACGCGCATTCGCGCCCATGCCCATGCCACCAAGCCGGTGCAGTTTGTCGCGCATGGGGGCAATCATGACTGGGCGTATGACCCCGGCCTGATTGATGGCATATTGCAACTGCTGTGGATCTGGACCCGCTCGGTCCATGACATTTCAGGCCTGCCTTTGGGGGCGGCCTCGGTGAAACGCTTTGCACCTGCCATCGGCCCGATGTGGCTTGAGGTTGATGGCCTGGCGCTGAGTGACACCAATGAGCTGACCGCCAATGCCCGTGCTTTTGATGCGGCGGGGCGGCTGTGTTACCAACTGGACGGCATTCGCATTCAATGTGCCCGTGCCCTCAACCGTCTGGGGGGGGGCTGGCCACATGGCGAGCGTTCCAACCCCGACATGCGCAAGGTGGCCGAATGACTGAATATTCAGGCGATATCGCCATTGTTGGCATGGCAGGTGTCTATCCCGATGCCGAAAATATTGACGCCTACTGGGCCAATATCCTGGCCAAACGTGATGCGGTATCCGAGGCTCCCGCCAGTTGGCTTGGCCCATCTGACCTGCTTGATCCCACATCGGATGACCTGCTGAGCATCTACACCAATCGCGGTGGATTTCTGGGCGATCTTTCGCGGTTTAA
Source organism: Roseovarius sp. UBA3070 (assembly GCA_002366775.1). Classification (GTDB taxonomy): domain Bacteria; phylum Pseudomonadota; class Alphaproteobacteria; order Rhodobacterales; family Rhodobacteraceae; genus Roseovarius. The sequence continues at coordinate 4,100 of DFBW01000070.1, forward strand.
CCCGGCCGAGTTTGGCACCATGCCGCTGTCCGTCGATGGTGCGCAGCCGGATCAGTTCATGGCTCTGCAAATCTGCAATGACGCTTTGGTTGATGCCGGTTACCGCGCGGGTGAGAATGATCACACCAACACGGGCGTGATCCTGGGCCATTCGGTGCATGCCCACCGCGCCAACGCCAATGGTGTGCAACAGGCTTGGTATCACAGCCAGTTGCGCCATTTCCTGCAGGGGCTGTTCCCTGATACAGACCCCGCCCGTTTCCGTGAAGCAACTGATCTGCTGCAATCCAAAATGCCCAATATTTCGGCCGAGGCCGTGCCGGGGTTGGTGCCCAACGTCATGACGGGCCGTGTGGCCAACCGGCTTGATCTGATGGGGCCAAATTACATCATTGATGCGGCGTGTTCTTCGGCGTTGATCGCGCTCGAACTGGCGTCGGGTGAATTGCGTGCAGGCAATGCAGATCTCATGCTGGCAGGCGGCGTCAACACCACCACATCTCCACTGGTTTATTCGGTTTTCTGCTCGGTTGATGCCCTCTCTCCCAGCGGTTCCATCCGGCCATTCAGCAATGCCGCCAACGGCACAGTGCTGGGCGAAGGGGCTGGGGCGGTGGTGCTCAAACGCCTTGAAGACGCCTTGCGCGACGAAGATCGCATCTATGCGGTGGTCAAAGCCGTTGGTCAGTCGTCCGATGGCAAATCCTCTGGCCTTATGGCGCCTCGGCTTGAGGGCGAAGTGCTGGCGATGAAGCGCGCCTATGAAATCAGCGGGTTGTCCCCATCCAGCATTGGGCTGGTCGAGGCGCATGGCACCGGCATCCCCCTTGGGGACCGCACCGAGGTGACGGCCCTGCGCCATATCTTTGGTGATCGCCAGGGCGATGTTCCTTCCACGCCCATTGGCTCGGTCAAATCCATGATCGGCCATTGCATCCCCGCAGCCGGGTCGGCGGCGGTGATCAAACAGGCATTGGCCCTGACCCACCGTATCATTCCGCCCACTCTGTGTGACGAGGTGAACGATGATCTGGGCCTGTCCGAGACACCATTTTATGTGTCCACCGAGGCACGCCCATGGATCAACTCAGCCCCCACGCCCCGCCGCGCTGCGATCAATGCGTTTGGGTTTGGCGGCATCAATGCCCACCTCATATTAGAGGAATCTCCGGTCGGGCGAGAGGCCGATGCCACCGCTGCCTTCCTGCCCCGCAGACCGGATGCGGCCCCGATTGAACAAGTCTTTGTTCTGAGCGCCACGCCCGACACCATGGCTGGCGCGATAGCGATGCTACGAGAGCAATGCGACGGTGCTGAGGGGGATGCTTTCGCCACTCTGGCCCGCGACTCTTGGGTGGCCAAAGGCGATGGTCCCGCACGTCTGGCTGTGATCGCCACTGATCCCGCCGATCTGTCCAAGAAATTGGGTGCCGCCGAAAAGCACCTTGCAAAAGATGCCACCGCCTCGCTGCAAACCCGCAACGGGCTTTATTACGAACCGGCCCCCATGGATGGCAAAACTGCCTTCCTGTTTCCTGGTGAAATGGCTCAATACCCCGGCATGATGGCCGAGGCCGTCATGGCCTTCCCGCAAGTTCGCGCATGGTTTGATCTGGTCGCCTCGCTGTGTGAGGGCAAACGTGATGTGCGGTTGCAGGATGTCGCCTTTCCTCCACCGTCTTGTGTGAATGACGCGGGGCAAAGCCGCCTGACTGATCTGTTGCACAGCGTTGATTACGGCTCGGAAATGGTGTTTGCCGCCGATCAGGCCGTGTTCGGATTGCTGAGTGATCTGGGCGTCAAAGCCGATGCTCTGCTGGGCCATTCCACCGGCGAAAATGCCGCCATTGTCGCCAGTAACTGGTTTGACATGAGCCGCGCGCAAGTGGGGGATCTGATCGCCCGGATGAACGATGTGTTCAATTCCGTCAACACCTCTGGCGAAATCCCCGAAGGTCAGCTTCTGACCATTGCGGGCCTTGCGCGTGATGAATTTCTGAGCGCCTTTGCCAACCACGAGGGGCTGCATTTCACCATGGATAATTGCCCCAATCAGGCGATTGTCTTTGGCCCGGCGGATACGGTCGCTGCCATGCAGCGCGACGTGGTGCAAATGGGTGCTGTCTGCACAACCCTGCCGATTTCATGGGGCTATCACACTGAGTATGTGGCCCCCATGGCCCAGGGCTTTGGCGAGTTGTTTGCCGATCTCAAATTGGCGCCCAAGCCCGTTCAGATTTACTCCTGCGCCACGGCGCAACCGTTTCCGACGGATCAGGCACAGTTCATGGACACGTCGATCGCGCAATATGTGTCTCGCGTGGCCTTCCGAGAGGCGATTGAAAACATGTATGACGCCGGGTACCGCCGGTTTGTGGAATGTGGCCCCAACGCCACGCTGACCGCCTTTGTGCGCGATACGTTGCCGGGCAAACCCATCGTTGTGGTCTCGGCTGACAATCGGCGCCGGGGCATGGTGGCGCAACTGCGCCATCTGGTGGCACAGCTGTTCACCTCGGGGCTGGATCTGGATCATCCGACCCTTCTGGATCCGCAACAAACCGCCGATACCCAGCGCCGCGAGGACCTGGCCGTTAAACGCCGCAAAGCGCCGGCACTGCCCTCCAACCTGCCTTTCCCTGATCTGGACGAAACTGAGCGTCAGCAGATGCGTGATCTGGTGGGCGCAAGCCCTATGGCCGCACCTTTGGCCACCCCTGCTGTCGCCTCGCCCACTCAGGCGGGCGCGGTTCACCAACACCTGTCGATGATGAACCAGTTTTTGTCCGGGCAAGAGCGTGTTGCCCATGCCGCTCTGGGTGTTGATGCGCCCAATGCGCGGCAAATTCAGGTGCTGGATCTGACTGCGCAATTCCGTCTGCCAATGGACTATCGCGCCATATTGATGCGCGGCGCGCCTACGCCCGGTGCCATGGCCCGCCATTTGGCTGATGATGAACAGGCCCAAGCGGCCCAAATGGCCGAGTATGGTGACGACGCAGATCGCTGGAAACATTGGAGCCTTGGCCGGTTGGCCGTGAAACGCGCTGCACGGGATTACTTTGCCGATCACGCTATCACGTTGCAAAACTCAGATATCAGCGTGGCAAAAACCGAAAACGGTGCGCCGTTCATCCATCTGCCTGCCCAAGGGATGCAATTGGCGGGCACCTCAATTGCCCATTCGGGCGGAGTGGCCATTGGCGCGGTTGCCGCAGCGCCATGGCGCATCGGTGTGGACTTTGAATTGCCTGAACGCATCCGCGAGCCGGCCAATTTCATTGACGCCATCCTGTCCGAGCGAGAGGGAGCACAATTGCCCGTGCGCCCCGACGCCGATACTGCCGTTATGCTTTGGTCGATCAAAGAGGCCGCAGCCAAGACGTTGGGCGTTGGCCTCCAAGGGCGCCCGCAAGAATTTGAAATCGTGGAATTTGACCCTGCGACAGCGGCTGCGAGGGTTGCACATTCAGGGTTTACAGTTGATACATGCTCGGGCCGCATAGGGGCCGGGATTTGTAGTTTTGGGTACTTGTTGTCTGCTTAGTCCTCTCACGCAGTTTTTGACTGCTTATAGGCCAATTTGTCGCCCTGCCTTCAGCGCAGTTTTCGTATATAATCCGCCTCGCCGGACAAGTTGAGAGACACCAATGAACAAAGACTCGATACAGGATCAGGTCATCTCTACCCTCAAGGATTTTATCACCGATTGGGGGTTAGATGCCGATATCACCCCGTCCACGACACTCGTAGAATATCTGGAATTTGATTCCATCGACGTGATCCAATTCACCGTTGAGCTGGAGAAAACCTTTGGCAACCGCAAGCTGGGGTTCCAGGAATTGCTGATGAAAGATGGCCGCTATGTCGATGATCTGTCCGTCAGCGAATTTGCGGTGTTTCTGATCGGCAAACTGGCCACGGCCTGAGCGTATTTATTAAATTCTGGGGGTTTTCATGACCAAGACACTTCTGATCGGCCTTGATGGCGCCACCTTCACCGTGTTGCAACCTATGCTGGATGGCACCTGCGACGAAGGTGTTGTGATGCCGTTTTTGGCCGACATGATCAAAGGCGGCTATTCGGCCACCCTCAGATCCACCAACCATCCATTGACGCCACCCGCATGGACATCTGTTTGCACGGGGCGCACACCGGGCCATCACGGCATTTATGATTTCGTTCGTTTCGAGGACATGGGCGACGAGATGTTTTTTACCCTCTATGACGCCCGTGA
>DFBW01000070.1:8408-9441 GCA_002366775.1 Roseovarius sp. UBA3070
AACACCTATCCCGATACGCTGTTTGACCGGATTGCGGCGATTGAGGGATTTGACCCCAAAGAACTGAGCTGGGATTTTGAGCGCGAAAGCCAGATCGGCGAGGCGATGCCCGATGACGAGCTGTATTCCTGGGTGGCCAACCACCTGCCGCGTGACAAACAATGGTACAACATCGGCCACGCCCTGCTGAGCGAAGATAACCCTGATCTGTTTGCGCTTATGCTGGATGGCACTGACAAAATCCAACACCAGGCCTGGCATGTATTGGACCCCGAAATTTGGGATACTGACGTTCCGGAAAGTCGGCGCAAGGTGCGTGCTCTGGTGGTCGAATATTTCCGTCAGGTTGATGGATATCTGGCCGGCCTGCATGCCGCAGCGGGCGATGATTGTCATATGGTGATCGTATCTGACCACGGGTTTACCGGGTCTGACAAAGTGGTGCGCGTCAACAAGTATCTGGAATCACTGGGCTATCTCAAGTACCGCTCGCATGATGGATCAGACGCGGCCAAGCGCCGGGATATGGCCAATTTTGCCAATCTGGATTGGGAAACCTCGCGTGCCTTTTGCCCCACGCCATCATCGAATGGCATTGTGATCCGCAAACAATCAACAAAGAACCCGAACGGCGTGGCCGAGGACGAGTACGAATGGTTCCGCGACAAGCTGATTGCCGATCTGTTGGCGATGACAGACCCCGACACCGGTGAGAAAGTCATTACACAAGTCCTCAAGCGCGAGGATGCCTTCCCCGGTGAGGCAATGGAAAACGCGCCTGACCTGACGTTGATCCTGTGCGATCATGGCTTTGTCTCAGTGCGCAATCTGGAACCTCAGGTGGTCACACGGCCCACGCCCATTGGCACGCATCATCCCGATGGGATTTTCATCATGTCCGGCCCCGGCGTTGCGGCCAAGCGTGGCGATGAGATGTCGATTGTGGATACAACTGCCATCGTTTCACATGCGATGGGCATGGATATTCCCGAAGAATTTGAAGGCAGTGTTCCCGGCGATCTCTACACGGCTG
>DFBW01000017.1:0-5168 GCA_002366775.1 Roseovarius sp. UBA3070
TTGAAACTTATAACTGGCCTTTTTCCTAAGATCACGTCATTCAGGAAAAAAGCGGAATATTTGGCAGCGGAGCGCCTACACTTGGCCAAGCCCGAGACCTGGAACCTGAAAAAGACCGTCGTGCTGGTGGGCATGATGGGGGCCGGAAAAACCGCCGTGGGCAAGGCTTTGGCGGGGCTGTTGGATGTGCCGTTTCTGGATTCGGACGCTGAGATCGAAACTGCCGCCAATATGTCGATTGCCGAGATATTTGAGCGTGATGGGGAAGCATTTTTCCGGGACCGCGAAACCGAAGTGATCGACCGTCTGTTGGAAAATTCACCAGCTGTCCTCTCAACCGGCGGAGGGGCGTTCCTGGCCGAAAGAAACCGTGACTTGATCTCGCAAAAAGGGGTTTCGGTTTGGCTTAAGGCGGATATGAACCTGTTATGGAGCCGGGTAAAACACAAAGATACCAGGCCCTTACTGCGCACATCTAATCCTTATGAAACCTTGCGAGAGATATATGATGCGCGCGTGCCGATCTATGCGCTGGCCGATTTGGCGGTAGACGCAAACCCGCAATTCACAATTGATACGATGGCTGGGCAAGTGATTCAGACTCTGGCCACTCGCAAGGACGTTCTGGAGGCGCAGACATGAGCGAAACCGTACATGTTGATCTGGGTGATCGAGCCTATGATGTCATGATCGGGCCGGGATTGTTGGACCAAGCTGGCGCATTGATTGCGCCGCTGTTGACGCGCCCGCGCGTGGCGATTGTGACCGATGAAAATGTGGGTGCTCTACATCTGGAGACGTTATGTAACGGTTTGAAAAGTCATGGTATATCAAGTGAAAGCCTGACGCTTCCCGCGGGTGAGGCCACCAAATCATGGCCGCACCTGGAACGCACCGTGGAATGGTTGCTGGACCAGAAAATTGAACGCAACGACGTGGTTGTTGCCTTTGGTGGCGGGGTAATCGGCGATCTGGTTGGTTTTGCGGCCGCAATTTTGCGCCGCGGCGTGCGGTTTGTGCAGGTGCCGACCAGCCTGTTGGCGCAGGTTGACAGTTCGGTCGGGGGCAAGACCGGGATCAATGCCCCACATGGCAAAAACCTGATTGGTGCATTTCATCAACCCAGTCTGGTGCTTGCTGATATCGACGTGCTTGGAACCCTGAAAGAGCGCGACTATCTGGCAGGATATGGCGAGGTCGTGAAGTACGGACTGTTGGGAGATCATGATTTCTTTCAGTGGCTTGAAGGGAATGCTTCACGCGCAGCACAGGGTGATATGCAAGCCCGGATCGCGGCTGTCAAACGTTCGGTTCAGATGAAAGCCGACATCGTGCAACGCGATGAAACTGAACAAGGCGACCGTGCGTTGTTGAACCTTGGGCATACGTTTTGCCATGCGTTGGAGGCGGCGACGGGGTATTCCGACCGGCTGTTGCATGGCGAGGGTGTGGCGATTGGCTGTGCGTTGGCGTTTGAGTTGTCTGCGCGGATGGGCTTGTGTTCGCAAGAAGACCCCAGCCGTGTGCGCGCGCATCTGCACGAGATGAAGATGAAGGTCGATCTATCTGATATTGATGGAGAATTACCAAACGCCGAAAAGCTGGTTGAGCTGATGGCACAGGATAAAAAGGTCGTAAACGGCCGCTTGAATTTTATTCTGGCACGCGGCATTGGCGAGGCGTTTGTGACCGCTGACGTCAACCCGGATGATGTGCGCGCGGTATTGAACGACGCGCTGCGCTGATCAAAGGGTTTTACGCGAAACGCTCTAGGTGCTGTCTGTTTTTGATGCATTGACCCGCTTTGACAACTCCTTGGTGCTTTCCACACGTTCCGAGTAGCGATCGGTCAGATAGCTGCTTTGGCCACGGGTCAGCAACGTGAATTTCACCAGTTCCTCCATGACATCGACCACACGATTATAAAACGGGCCGGGGTTCATGCGCCCTGATGTGTCAAATTCATCCCATGCTTTGGGCACCGAGGCCTGATTGGGGATAGTGATCAGTCGCATCCAGCGGCCAAGAATGCGCATCTGGTTAACGCTGTTAAAACTCTGCGAGCCACCCGATACCTGCGCAATGGCAAGCGTCTTGCCTTGTGTGGGGCGAATGCCGCCGATGGGGGCAAGGGGGATCCAGTCAATCTGGGTTTTCATGATCCCGGTCATGGCACCGTGGCGTTCGGGGCTAACCCAGACCATGCCCTCGGACCACATCACCTGGTCGCGCAGTTCCACCACTTTCGGGTGGCTGGCCTCGGCATCATCGGGCAGGGGCAGGCCTGAGGGATTGAATATGCGTGTTTGCGCCCCAAATCGTTGCAGGATGCGCGCCGCTTCCTCGGCCAGGAACCGGGAATAGGAGTGTTCACGCAAGGACCCATAGAGCAGCAGGAAACGCGGCGCGTGGTCGGGGCGGTTTGCAGGGATCAGTTGATCTTCGTCAATCGCGTGAAATTTTGTGTCATCAATGTTGGGCGTATCAGCCAAGGTGCTCACCGTTTTCATTCAGGTTTATTTTGCGGCGTTGAGGTTGGATTGTGACATCAACAACCAGCCAAAGAGCGCGACAGCGATTGTCGCGCCGATCAGTTGGGCTGCGATGAATGGCAGCACATCTGCGGGATGAATGCCGGCAAATGTATCAGAAAACGCACGCCCAATGGTGACGGCCGGATTGGCAAAGGAGGTGGATGCAGTGAACCAATAGGCGGCTGTGATATAGAGCCCGACCAGCCAGGCCACGCCATCACTTTTGAACCGGATACCCGCCAGAATCACCCCGACAAGCCCGAAGGTAGCGACAATTTCGGAAAACCACTGGGCCGCGCCGGTGCGTTGGGTGGTTGAGGCTTGCAGCAAGGATAGATCAAACATGGCGTGGGCAATCACGCTGCCCAGGATACCGCCGATGATTTGCACCGCGATATAGGCCATGGCGATAGGCAAGGCGATGTCACGGCGCAGCCAGAACGCCAGCGAAACAGCGGGGTTGAAATGCGCACTCGATATCGGGCCAAGGATGGTGATCAGCACCACCAGAATGGCACCAGTGGGCAGGGTGTTGCCCAGCAGGGCCAAGGCGACATCATCTGTCAGCTGATCGGCCATGATGCCCGAACCAACGACCGTGCCAACCAACAATGTGGTGCCGAGTGCTTCGGCCACGAGGCGGCGGGAAAGCGAGAAAGTCATGCGGGTTGAGTGTCCTGCTGATCGTGTGTTTGAGCGATTGCATCCAACTCATGTTGCAGGCTGGGCCCGTCGAGAGAGGTCAGCGGCAGATTGACGAAAATCGAGATGCGGTTGCGCAGCATTTGATAGGCCGCATGGAAGGCAAGGGCGATCTGGGCCTCGGTGCCGGTGGCTGCGGCCGGGTCGGGCAGGCCCCAATGGGCGCTTATCGGTTGGCTTGGCCAAAAAGGGCAAGGTTCAGCGGCAGCGGAATCACAAACCGTAAAGACAAAATCCATCTTGGGCGCATCTGGCCCTGAGAATTCATCCCAGCTTTTGGAGCGCAGCTGGCTGGTATCGTAGTTCAGGCTTTGCAGCAATGTCAGCGCATGGGGGTTGGGCGCGCCGGTAGGTTGGGACCCGGCAGAAAAGCCACGGAATTTCCCCATGCTTTCACGGGTTATGATGGCCTCGGCCATTAAGGAACGCGCGGAATTTCCGGTGCACAGGAACAGGACGTTTTGGGGGGTGTTGGTCATGACTGGTCTCTTTCAGCAGGGGCAGGCGATTTGGGACAAAAGGGGTTGGCATTGTTCTGGTTGGCCGCCGCAGCAATCCTCAACCAGAAAGCCGAGAAGGCCGCGAATACCGTCCAGATTGGCGTGATAACGGATTGAGCGCCCCTCGCGGGTGCTGGTGATGAGCCCGGCGTGTTGCAGGATCGACAGGTTGGTGGACATGGTGTTTTGCCGCGCGCCAAGGGTGGTGGCGATTTCACCGGCAGGCAAGCCGGTAGGCCCTGCACGCATCAACAGGCGAAAGGCATTCAGCCGGGCCTCCTGAGACAGGGCGGAGAGGGCAGAGAGGGCGTCTGGTGTATCCATATATCAAGAATTATTGATATGTGAGTTTTGACGCAAGAGGAATTTTGTGAATGTTTTATGACGGGAACGGCCATTTTTCACGCGGAAAATGAGATGGAAAATGTGCATTTTCCAACTCGGAATTTGTGCAAAGTCCGGGACTGGCGGGTCAGTCTGCCAGTTTGATCAGGGCATGGCGTTTTTTGCCGGCCGACAGTTTGATCGGAGAGGACAAGGCAGATGCGTCAATCATCAACCCGGCATTTGTCAGCGGTTCATCGTCCAGCCGCGCGCCATTTTCCGCGATCAGGCGTTTGGCGTCTTTGCCGGATTTGGCAAGGCCGGACTTAACGATCAGCTGCACGATCGAGATACCATCTGCGATATCCGCGGCGGACACCTCCAAAGTTGGCAGGTCATCCCCGACGCCACCTTTTTCAAACACTTCGCGCGATGTGGCCTCAGCCGCTGCGGCGGCATCTGCCCCGTGCAGAAGGGTGGTGACTTCGTTGGCCAGCACGATCTTGGCGTCGTTGATGTCTGACCCGGACAGCGCGGCCAGGCGCTCACATTCCTCCAGGGGCAGCTCGGTATAGAGCTTCAGGAAACGGCCCACATCGGCATCGGTGGTGTTGCGCCAAAACTGCCAGAAGGTGTAGGGCGCGCACATATCGGCGTTCAGCCAAACTGCGCCATCTGCCGATTTACCCATCTTTTTGCCGTCCGAGGTGGTCAGCAGTGGTGAGGTCAGCCCGAAAATCTGGTGATCCAGCACACGGCGGGTCAGGTCGATCCCGTTGACAATATTGCCCCATTGATCCGAGCCGCCCATCTGCAACAGGCACCCGTAGCGACGGTTCAGTTCAAGGAAGTCATAGGCCTGCAGGATCATATAGTTAAACTCAAGAAAGCTGAGCGATTGTTCACGATCAATGCGGGATTTCACGCTTTCAAACGAGAGCATCCGGTTGACCGAAAAATGCCGCCCGATGTCACGCAGGAAATCGAGGTAATTCAACTCATCCAGCCATTCGGCATTGTTGACCATCTGCGCGCCGGTGGGCGCATCACTGTAGTCCATATAGGTGGCAAAGACCTTTTGGATGCCGTCGATATTGGCCTGAATTTG
>DFBW01000017.1:5315-6683 GCA_002366775.1 Roseovarius sp. UBA3070
GCCTCATCCAGGGCCTGATAATCGGTGCAATCGGCCAGAAAGCCGCGTTGCATCATTACGGTCATGAAGTCTGATTTTGGATGGTAGGTCATAATGCTTGTTCCGCTGGTATTTGCGCGGCATGTATAGGGGGTCAGTTTGCGAAGGAAAAGGCCATGTTGAAGGCAGAGCCGATTTGGGCGCTGGGAGCGATGTCAGGCACGTCTTTGGACGGGGTTGATGCGGCCATGGTGCAAACCGATGGCGAGCGTATCTTTGCCTTTGGTCCAACGGCCTATCGCGCCTATTCAGATGACGAGCAGGCCATTTTGCGCGCTGCTTTGGGCCAATGGCCCGGAGCGGATGTGAGTGCGGCGCTGGATGTGGTGCAATCGGCCCATGCTGAGCTTTTGCAGGGCTTTGAAGGCGCTGATCTGGTTGGGTTTCACGGTCAGACCCTGGCGCATGAGCCGCGTGGGCGTGGCACGCATCAGATTGGGGATGGCGCCGGTCTGGCGGCTGCTCTGGGCGTGCCGGTGATCTGGGATTTTCGCAGCTCGGATGTGGAGCTGGGCGGCGAGGGGGCACCGCTGGCGCCGTTCTTTCATTTTGCCTGTGCCAAATGGATCGGGGCCAAACAGCCTCTGTGCGTTCTTAATCTTGGTGGTGTGGGCAATCTGACGTGGATTGATCCATCAAAGGCGCGGCCTGACGAAGAGGGGGCGCTGTTGGCGTTTGACACCGGGCCTGCGAATGCGCCGGTCAATGATTTGATGATGGCACGCCTTGGGCAGCCGTTTGACCGCGACGGGGCCTGCGCGCGCAAGGGCGAAGTGGCGCAAGGTGCGCTTGAGCTGTTCCTGGATGAGCCGTATTTCCGGCGGATGCCGCCCAAATCGCTGGATCGGGATGCGTTTTCGGACATGATCGGCCTGGTAAACGAGCTGAGCGACGCGGATGCCGCGGCCACATTGACGGGCATGTCTGCGGCCGCTGTTTTACAGGCGATGGAGCATTGCCCGCGCGCACCCGACCGTGTGCTGGTCACGGGCGGCGGGCGCCATAACCCGGTGTTGATGGAGATGATGCGCGCCGCCTTGGATTGCCCGGTAGAGCCGGTTGAGGCCGTCGGTCTGGACGGTGATATGCTGGAAGCTCAGGCCTTTGCTCATCTGGCGGTCAGGGTGCGGCGTGGCTTGCCCACATCAGGCCCCAGCACCACAGGCGTGCGCGCCGGTGTGTCGGGCGGAATTCTGAGCCAAGCACAAGTCAAAGGGCGGGCTTGATGGAGTATCAACTGGACAGTGTGACCGCCCCCCGGTTGGGCATGGTGGTGCTGAGCACGGACGAGACACTTGAGGATGAGACCCGCTCGGTTCTGGAGGGGCG
>DFBW01000093.1:0-357 GCA_002366775.1 Roseovarius sp. UBA3070
GTTCTTTATCGGCATCCCCCCCGCTGTTGCTGTAGCAACCGAAGCCAACCAAATTGTCGCCTCGTCATTTTCCGGCGTATTGGCGCATCTCAGGCGTAAAACTGTTGACCTCAGGATGGGCACTGTGCTGCTTATCGGCGGGCTTGTGGGTGCCGCATTTGGTGTTGTCGCCTTCAACCACCTGAAATCGGCGGGCCAGGTCGATTTGCTGGTCAAGCTTTGCTATGTGGTGTTTCTGGGCATCATCGGAGCAATGATGTTCCTTGAGAGTTTGCGGGCCATCCGCAACACCCGCCGTGGAACCCCACCCAAACGCAAGAAGCATGGCTGGGTGCATGGGCTGCCGTTCAAGATGCG
>DFBW01000093.1:504-1364 GCA_002366775.1 Roseovarius sp. UBA3070
ACCACAAACTATACGGTGGATGTGGCGTTGGCCGTGCTTTTGCTGATCGGCGGGGTGATCGGCGCGCAGATTGGCACACGTATCGGTGTCAAGATGAAGGCCGAACAGCTTCGTATCCTGCTGGCCATCATGGTGCTGGTCGTGTGCTTTAAACTGGCACTTGATCTGTTGATCACCCCAACCGAGCTGTTTTCAATTGGCGCAGGGGGCGGGCACTGATGTGGCGTCTGGCAGCAATACTGGCCCTGATGCTGGCCCCCTGGATGGGCCAGGCCGAGGAAGTCGTGCTGGGTTTGAGCAGTGACAAAGTGGCCATCACAGCTGATTTTAACGGATCCGAAATTTTGGTCTTTGGCGCGGTCAAGCGCGAGGCTCCTATTCCGGATGAACCGCTGGATGTGATCGTGGCCATATCCGGGCCTTCGTCACCGCTGATGGTGCGCCGCAAGGAAAGACGTTTTGGCATTTGGATCAATACAGAAGCTGTCCAAGTTGATGCCGCCCCCAGCTTTTATGCCGTGGCCACGACGGGCCCCCTGCAAGACGTGCTGGCCAAGATCGAAGACCTTCGCCACAAGATTTCAATCCCGCAAGCCATCCGGTTGGTGGGAGCGTCCCCACATGTGAGTGATCCACAAAGATTTGCCCGTGCGGTGATCCGCATCCGGGAAAAAAGCGGTGCCTATCAAATTTTGGAAGGCGCTGTGGCGCTGGATGAACAAACCTTGTTCCGCACCTCGATTGCGTTGCCTTCAAACCTGACGGAAGGGGATTATGTGACGCGCATTTTCCTGACGCGTTCAGGCAAAGTGGTGTCGGACTATGAAACCGTCATCAACGTGCACAAAGTCGGGTTAGAG
>DFBW01000093.1:1404-3661 GCA_002366775.1 Roseovarius sp. UBA3070
TTCCAGGTGCTGCGGCGCGGTTAACGTCACGCTTTGGGTTCGGCCATGATCTCGCCCATGCGCTTTTCCAGATCGGCTTCATAATCCCTTCGCAGATCGCGTAGTTTGCTCATGTAGGCCTCGTTTTCAACCGGCGGGATATCGGGGTCATAATGCTGCGCGCTGGTGAGCATGATTTCGCGGTCGGCCTCACTAAAGGCACCAGCCATACGTTCGGCCTGATCGCGGGTGTAGCCCAAAGCCTCAACCGCAGATCGCCCCATCCGCAGTGAACTGTCATAGCTTTCGCGGATGATATCGCGGCACCCGGCATACCAGAGGTCAAACACATGGTTGCGATCCACCGCGCGGGCGACAATGTGCAGATCAGGGTAGTGCTGGTGCACATATTTAACCAGCTGTGTGATCTGATCTCTGTCGTCGATGGCGACAACCAAAAGCTTGGCATCGGCAATGCCCGCCGCACTCAGCAGATCCGGGCGGGTGGCATCGCCATAATAGGCGTGAATATCGAACGCCTTGAGCATATCCAGCTGCTTTGAGCTGAAATCCATGACCGTCGGGGTCAGGCCAGCGCCGCGCAACATGCGCGCAACAATGCCACCGACGCGGCCGTGACCTGCGATAATAATCTCGCTTTTGTCCTCAATGGTATCCATGTCGCGCTCTTCGCGGGCTGAATAACGCGGGGCGATGATACGGTCATAGAGGATAAAAAGCGCGGGCGTCAGCAGCATCGACAGCGCAACAATCAGCAAGAGACGATCAGCCAGGTCACTGGGAATGACCGCATTGGCCACGGTGAACGACAACAGTACAAAGCCGAACTCGCCGGCCTGCGCGAGGCCAAGGCTGAAGAGCCAGCGGTCCGATCCGCCCAGCCTGAAGGTAACGGCCAGCACATAAAGCACAGCCACCTTTAACACCATCAATCCCAACGTCAGAGCGACGATCAGCGCGAGGTTATCAAACAGCAGGCCAAAGTTGATGCCTGCTCCAACGGTCATGAAAAAGAGCCCCAGAAGCAAGCCTTTGAAGGGGTCGATATCGCTTTCCAGTTCGTGGCGGTATTCGCTGTTGGCCAGCACCACACCCGCCAGAAAGGTGCCAAGTGCCGGTGACAGGCCCACCAAAGACATAAGCAAGGCAATGCCAATGACAATCATCAAAGCCGTGGCGACAAAAAGCTCGCGCAGCTGTGCGCCCGCAATGAACCGGAAAATCGGACTGGTCAGGTATGACCCGGCTCCGACAACGGCAGCGATTGCACCCAGAGTGACCAAAGCCGTGGCCCAGCCGGGCAAGCCATCCACCAGGCTCAGAGTGGCTGCGTGGCCGCCCTCTTCACCATGAGCGGCGTGGCTGACGGCCTCGCTCAGTTCCGGTAGTGCTAATAGCGGCACCAGCGCCAGCATCGGGATAACGGCGATGTCCTGAAACAGCAGCACCGAGAAGCTGGACTGCCCGCCATCGGATTTCATCAATCCCTTTTCCCCAAGGGTTTGCAGGACAATCGCGGTGGACGACAAGGCCATCACCAGTCCTATCGCCAGCGCCACAGACCAGACCTGCCCCAGCATCATGGCACCAGCCATCACCACGGCGGCTGTGAGGGCCACTTGTCCACCGCCCAGCCCCAGTAACCTGGCGCGCATCGACCAGAGTAATTTGGGTTCCAGTTCCAGCCCGACGAGGAACAGCATCATCACCACGCCAAACTCGGCGAAATGCTGGATCGAAATGACATCCACATGCAGAAAGCTCAGAACCGGACTAATGACGATTCCAGCAATCAGATAACCAAGCACCGAGCCCAGCCCCAGCCGCGAGGCAATGGGAACTGAGAGAACCCCGGCCAGCAGGAAGATAAAAGCCAGAAGAAGAAAGTCAGTCATTGGGAGGTCCTTATTCGCGCGTCTGCTCGCGATCTTTGCAGAGAAACTGCGAAAGCGAAAGTAACCATGCTGCGGTTTTTCAGCTGTTGGCAGATCCGCAGTGGGAAAGGATGCAAACATACGCGCAAAAGAAAAACCCCGGTTCAGGCGAACCGGGGTTTCAATTTGTCATGTGGGTCAGGTCAGCTGGTTTTCTTACCCTTGATCGGGGCCCAGATGCGCTTGTTGGTCAGATACAGCAGCACTGACAACACGCTCAGGAAAATCACACCGGCAAGGCCTGCATGTTTGCGCGCCATCAACTTGGGCTCGGCCGTCCACATCAGGAAGGCAGCCACATCTTCGGCCTCGTGGTGCAGCTC
>DFBW01000235.1:0-7008 GCA_002366775.1 Roseovarius sp. UBA3070
TGGGCGAGGATGAGCTGGAAACGATCCTCGATTTCGCATTCGAACGCTATTTCTTTGACGCGGGCCTGTTTGGCACGGTCGAAGACGGGATCGCACGGGTCGAGCAGCTAAAACAGCTGGGCGTCGGCGAGATCGCCTGCCTGATTGATTACGGCATTCCTAATCAGGATGTGTTGGATGGGCTGACGCATCTGAACGATGTGCGCGAACGCTCCAATTCGGGGGCTGCTTTGCGCGATGATGATTTCTCTATCGCGGCTCAGGTGATCCGCCACCGCGTGACCCATATGCAATGCACGCCCTCCATGGCGCGGATGCTGACCATGAATGACGAAGCGCGCATGGCCTTGGGTGGCTTGCAACATCTCTACCTCGGAGGCGAGGCCCTGCCCGGCACTTTGGTCGGGGAATTGCGCAGCTGCACCCGTGCCAAAATCACCAATATGTATGGCCCGACTGAAACAACCATCTGGTCAGCCACCCAAGTGGTTGAAGGCGATGGCAAAGGTCAGGCGGCGGTTTCCATTGGCGCGCCGATTGCCAACACATCTGTCTATATTGTTGACGGCGCTGGCAACCTTGCCCCTATCGGTGTGGCCGGTGAATTGCTGATCGGCGGTAAGGGCGTCGCGCGTGGCTATTGGCAACGCGAAGATCTGAGTGCTGATCGTTTTGTCGCCAACACCTTTGGTGATGGGCGGCTGTATCGTACCGGTGATCTGGTGCGCTGGGCCGAAGGTGGGCAACTGGAGTTCCTGGGCCGCACTGATCATCAGGTGAAAATCCGTGGTCAACGCATTGAACTGGGTGAGATCGAAGCCCGCATCGCCGCCAACCCATCGGTGCGTGAATGCGTGGTTATCGCGCGCGAAACCCCGACAGGGGACGACGAACTGGCCGCTTACCTTATCCCTTCGGGTCCGATCAACGAAGACGCGCTGCGCCGCGATCTGGCCGAGAACCTGCCCGAGGTCATGCACCCGCGCCACATCATTTCGCTGGAGCGATTCCCGCTGACCCCGAACAAGAAGATTGATCGCAAAGCCTTGCCCGCACCCCAGGCGATTGTACCGCAAACGACACAGAACACAGGCGCGCCAAAAACCGGGGCCGCCGCCGATGTTGCGCGCATCTGGTCGCGCATCCTGGGTATTTCTGGCCCGCGCGGGTCGGACAGTTTCTTTGATCTGGGCGGGCATTCCCTGCTGGCTGTGCAAGCCCACCGTGAAATCCGGGCCGAACTGGACGTGGCAAAGCTGTCAATCACTGACATTTTCCGCTTTCCAACGCTGGATGCTTTGGCGGCACATCTCAACAAGCTGAAGGGCATTGCCCCCAACCAACCCGAGACCGACACGCAAGGGGCGGATGAGGCCGACCGGTCCGAAACCATGTCACGCCGCCGCGCTATGCGAGCCGCACGTGATAGAAAGGCCGGATGATGCCAGACGCCAGCATATTCGCCCCGGATGAGGCGCAAGCACTTGCCACAGGCCTGTTCCCTGATGACGTGGAGATAGGCATCGCCTACCCATGGGAGGACGCCTCAGATCTGATGCCACAAGAGGTGGCTTGCCTGCCGGGTGCGATTGACAGCCGCCTGTGCGAATTTGCGGCAGGTCGCCGCGCTGCAAGGGCGGCAATGGCCCAATTGGGCCGGCCCCCTGCTGCGATCTTGCATCAAACGGATCGCTCACCCAAATGGCCACGAGGGATTGCTGGCAGCATCTCTCACACCGATGAGATTTGTGTGGCGGTGCTTGGCCTGACGGATCATGTTTATTCTCTTGGTCTGGACATCGAAGAAGACGCTGACCTGCCAGCCGAAATCTGGTCTGAGGTTTGCACCCAGACCGAACTGGCCTGGTTGTCCGTTCAACCCGAAAACATCCGTGGTCGTCTGGCGCGCCTGATCTTTTGCGCCAAGGAATGCGCCTACAAGCTGCAATACCCGCTGACCGGTCTGTTGTTGGATTTCAGCGCGTTTGAGATCACCCCGGACCTGCAGACCGGACAGTTTGAAGCGACGCTGACATTGGATGCAGCCCCGTTCACGGCACGCACACGTTTTGCAGGCCGCTTTGCCATCGGGGCCAATATGATGATGACGGGCATGGCGCTGACCCCTAGGATGCAACCGGATTAACCGGGTCATTTCAAGGGAGGAGCCACTTTGATGCGCACGTTATTGTTGCTGCCTTTGGCTATGCTGGCTGCCCTGCCATTTTTGCGCCCATTATTGGAGCCGCGCAGCGTATCTGCTGAAACCATCTCGGCTGCTTACCAGACGCCATTCGCCAAACCCGAAGGCCCATTGAAAGTGTTCCATCTGGGCCATTCGCTGGTGGGGCGTGATATGCCCGCAATGCTGGCGCAATTGGCCGGGCAGGGGCATGACCACAACAGCCAGTTGGGCTGGGGCACCTCACTGAAAGAGCATTGGAAGGGGGCGGCGGCCATCAATGGGTTTGAAGCCGAAAATGACCACCCTCATTACCGTGATGCGCGACAGGCAATTAGCTCAGGCGATTATGATGCCGTGATCCTGACCGAGATGGTCGAGCTTAAGGATGCGATCAAATACCACCAAAGCGGCAAATACCTGACCCGCTGGGCCAATCTGGCGCGCAATGCCCGCCCGGATACGCGCATTTATCTGTATGAAACATGGCACAGGTTGGATGACCCCGCCGGGTGGCTTGAGCGTCTGGACACGGATCTGGCCGCCCTATGGGAGGCGCGTGTATTGGCCCCTGACCTATCAGGAAATGACGCGCAAAACCCGGTGCGGGTGATCCCCGCAGGGCAGGTCATGGCCGCATTTGTGCGCGCGGTTGAGGCCAAGGGTGGTGTCGGCAATATCCAAAACCGAGAAAGCCTGTTTGCCCGTGATGCTGCGGGGGGGCTTGATGCGATCCACGTCAATGATCTTGGGGCGTATCTGGTGGCACTGACACATTATGCGGTGCTGTATCACCGCTCGCCCGAGGGCCTGCCGCACCAGCTCTTGCGGGCAGATGGAACCCGCGCTGATGTGCCCAGTGCCCAGGCCGCCGCCCTGATGCAGCGCATCGTTTGGCAAGTGGTCACAACCTATGACAAAACAGGTGTCGCCCAATGAAGCCTCTGCTCAGACTTATTCTTGCGATCATGCTTGCAGGGCCTATGGCCGCACAAGACAAACCGGTTGTGCCCATGGGGCTCAATCTGGCACCTGTCACGGATTGGTCCACCCAGGCCCCTTTTCTGGACGTGATGAAAACCGCACGCCCCTGGATCGTGCACAAAAGCGGCCAATGGGGCGGGGCGGGTGAGGCCGAATTGATCGCGGGCGATCATCTGGACCAGTTCGGCTGGCCCCGGCGTTTGCCGCGCGAATTGGGCACTGTGGGCACGGTGATCCTGACGGATATGCCCCAACAGGCCACATCCCTTGCTGGCACCTACCGGCTGAGTTTTGAAGGCAACGGCATTGTCGAGGTGCTGGGGCGCGCGCAAAACGTGCGCTACGCCGATGGCGATGTTTTGTTTGATTTCACACCCGGTCCGGGGCCAGTGGAAATCCGTATTCAACGCAGTAATACGGATGATTATGTGCGCAATATCACGGTGGTAAACGAGCGCCACCGCACAGCCTATGAGGCAGGAAACCTGTTCAATCCAGATTGGCTCTCGCTGATCGGTGATTTCCAGTTGCTGCGCTTCATGGATTGGATGGCCACCAACAATTCACGCATCCAAAGCTGGCCAGACCGCCCCTTGGTGCAGGACTATACCTATGCCCGCAACGGTGTGCCGCTTGAGGTGATGCTGGCGCTGCTGCGCGAAACCAAAGCAGATGGCTGGTTCACGCTGCCCCATGGCGCAGATGATGATTTTGCCCGTCGCTTTGCGGGATTGATCAATCAGGCCCTTTCCGATGAAACCCAGGTTATTGCCGAATATTCGAATGAGGTGTGGAACTGGCAGTTTCAGCAAACAGCCTGGGCCAATGAGATGGGATTGGCGCGATGGGGGCAGGCCGATACCGGGCCGCAATATTACGGTGCTCGCGCCGCGGAACTGGCGCAAATCTGGAGCGATGTCTTCGCCGAAGATGGCGGCCCAAAGCTGATCAATGTGATCTCATCGCAGACCGGTTGGCTCGGATTGGAGGAACTGATCCTCGAAGCCCCACTATGGCAGGCCGAGGTGGACAGCCCTGGAAACCCACCGTGGATCTATTTTGATGCCTATGCCGTGACGGGGTATTTTGGCGGCATTCTGGGGGTTGAGGACCGCGCACCGCTGGTCAAGGGCTGGATCGGCGAAAGCCGGGCCGCTGCCGAGTCCGCTGCCATCACCAAGGGGCTCTTTGGTGACGCGCGCGAGACCTACATGAATGCCCATCAATATGATCTGGCATCTGACAAAGCCGACGCGGATCTGATGGACGGATCTATCAGCGGCGATCCCTTGGACACGCTGGATGATCTGCTGGGGCGTGTGTTGCCCTATCATGCGCAAATTGCTGATGGCTATGGGCTGCAACTGTTGATGTATGAAGGGGGCAGTCATGTGGTGGGCATTGGCCCGATGGTCGAAGATGCTGAACTGACCGGGTTTTTCACCCACTTCAATTATGCACCGCAAATGGGCGGGCTTTACCGACGCCTTATCACGGGGTGGGCCCAGTTAGGCGGAGGGGGCTTCGCTGCGTATAATGATGTCTATGCCCCCAGCAAATGGGGCAGCTGGGGTGCGCGCCGTTGGTTGGAGGATGACAACCCGCGCTGGCAGGCCTTGGCTGAGCGCGCAAACTGTGGAGATGGCTGTGAGTGAACCACGCCCCAGCCTCAGCATTATTCTGCCTGCCCATAATGAGGCGGATTTTATGGCGCCCTGTCTGAGGGCTGTTTTGGCTTCGGATGATCGCGGCTTTGATGTGCAGTTGATTGTGATTGCCAATGCCTGCACCGACAACACAGTGCAAGTGGCTGAAAGCTTTGCAACGGATGCGCAACGCAAAGGCTGGAGGTTTGAGGTGATTGACACCGCTGAGCCGGGCAAATTGAACGCGCTAAATCTGGGCGATGCGCAGGCCAAAGGGACGGTGCGGGCCTATCTTGATGCGGATGTTGTGATCTCGCCCGACCTGATGCGCCAGATCGTTGAGGCCCTGCACTGTGACACGCCGCTCTATGCTTCGGGGTCGCCGGTGGTTAGCCCCGCCAAATCCGGGGTGACGCGGGCTTATGGCCGGGTCTGGCAACGCCTGCCGTTTGTGACAACAGGGGTTCCGGGTTTTGGTCTGTTTGCGGTCAACAGCCAGGGCCGGGCCCGGTGGGGGGCGTTTCCTGACATCATCTCGGATGATACATTCGTGCGGCTTAGTTTTGCGCCCAACGAACGCCTGCGTGTGCCCGCCACCTATAGCTGGCCCATGGTTGAAGGGCTGCGCAATTTGGTTCGTGTGCGTCGCAGGCAAGATAAAGGGGTTGAGGAGATCGCAGCGCAGTTTCCTGAGCTTTTGCGGAATGACAACACGCCCAAACCGGGGATGGGCCCCATGCTGCGCATTGCGCTGAGCGATCCGTTTGGGTTTGGCGTCTACCTGTTGGTGAAGCTGGCCATCAAAACGCCCTACGCCAGCAGTGCTCAACGGTGGGCACGAGGGCGCTAACCGCCCCTCACAAGTCCGCTGATATATGTGGCGTTGCACCCGCCCGCTTAACCGGCTGTTAGCCCTCCAGCAGCTTTTGAAAATGCCCAGCCAATTTGGCGGCTTCTTGTGTGGCATCGTGGCGGGTGAGCGCGCGTTTGCGACCAAGTGCCCCCATCTTTGAGAGAGCCGCGCTATCACACGTCGCCAAATCATCGACAGCCGCCACCAGAGAGTTCACATCCCCCGCCGGGACCATCCATCCTGTCTGAGCATGCACCACCAATTCTGGTATACCCGCGATATAGGTGGCAATCACCGGGCGGCCAGCGGCCATGGCCTCCATGATCACCATCGGCAGGCCTTCGGCAAAACTGGGCAAAATCATCGCCTGCGCGCGGGCCAGTTCGCCGCGTACGTCGGCCTCTGACAGCCAACCGGTGAGCGTGATGTGATCTTGTACGCCGTGTTGTGCAATGGCCGCTTCGATTTGCGGGCGCATCTCACCATCGCCAATCAACGTCAAATGGGCGTCGGCGTGGCGCGCCGCAATTTGCGCCATCGCCTCAATCAGCACCAGTTGGCCCTTTTGTTCCGAAAACCGCCCGATGCTGACCAGCCGGGGGGCACCACCCGTGACAGGTGCCGGATCGGGAAACTTGTCAGGCTCAATACCGCAATGCACCACTTTCAGGCGCGCCCAATGCACAGGATCCACCCAGCGTTTTAACTGACTGCGGCCAAATTGGCTGATGGCAACTGTGAACGCGGCCTCTGCCATTTTGTCACCCAGCCCCAATGCCTGGGGGGCGTCAAATTCCTCAGGCCCATGGACTGTGAAGCTGTAACTAAAGCCGCCCAATATATGTGCCAACATCGCTACCGTTGCCGAATTGGTTCCGAAATGTGCATGCAGGTGGCGGATACCTCCTGCCTGCGCACGGCGGGATACATCGCAGGCCTCAGCCAGATATATCAGATGCCGCAACCGCCCGACCGAGGATTTGCGCCCCAGTTTCCATGCTGTGCACAGCGCGCGTCCAAATCTGGCGGGGCTTTGGGCGATGGATTTCAGCACCGCTCGGCCAAGCGATATTGCACCGGCTTCCAGCACATAGTTGGTTTTGGCTTCTTCAGCCACATCAGCAGGGTCCACCAACGGCATTGTGGGGCGGCGCATGGCGATCCGGGTGATGCTCATGCCGCCCGCCTCCAACGCCAATACCTCGCGCCGGATAAAGCTGTGCGACGGCTGAGGGTAGGTGTTCAGGACATAAGCAACGGACATATAGCGGGGCCTTACTAAGCGGGTCATCGCTTTCCTACCCGATCCGGCGTGATTGCAAAAGCCAGCTTGGCGAACATAG
>DFBW01000235.1:7044-15032 GCA_002366775.1 Roseovarius sp. UBA3070
CGAAAAAAGCGAAGAAACAGATGGATTTGCACTGGCATCGTTGACCGGCTCAGGTCTGGCCCATAGTTTGCGCCTACCACATTGCATCTGAATGACCGAGGCCGACTCCTTATGCGCAACCTGACATCAGCGTTTCAGGGCAATCGTTTGCTGGCTCGGGTGCTGCGCAGCTCCAGCTGGCTGGTGGTCGGCTATGGCAGTTCGCAATTGATGCGTCTGATATCCAATCTGATCCTGGCGCGGCTTTTGTTCCCCGAGGCGTTCGGCCTGATGGCCTTGGTCAGCGTGGTCACAGTTGGGTTGATGATGTTCTCGGACGTGGGCATTGGCCCGGCAATCGCCCAAAACAAGCGCGGCGATGATCCGGATTTCCTGAACACCGCCTGGACCATTCAAGTGTGCCGTGGCTTTGGGCTCTGGGTGGCAGCCTGTGCATTGGCCTGGCCCATGGCGCAGTTCTATGGCGTGCCAGAACTGGCGCTTTATCTGCCAATCGCCGGAATTTCACTGACTTTGGCGGGCTTCAACCCGACCCGCATTGAAACAGCGCACCGGCATCTGATTGTGGGCCGCTTAACGCTGCTGGATTTGCTGAGCCAATTCACTGGGATTGCCAGCATGATCGTACTGGCCTGGATTACACAATCAGTTATCGCACTGGTTATTGGCGGCGTTATTGGCGCGGCGGCAAAGCTGGTGCTGACGCATCTCTATCTTCCGGGGCAGGTCAATCATTTCAAGTGGGAAAAACCCGCCGCTAAGGAATTGATGACCTTTGGAAAGTGGATATTCCTGTCCACCGCCTTTTGGTTTGTCAGTTCGCAGGGCGACAAGGCCATTTTGGGCAAATTCCTGAGCCTTGATATTCTTGGCATCTATAATATCGGCTATTTTCTGGCCAGTTTCCCGCTGCTGTTGGGCCATGCGGTGAACCAGCGGATCATGATCCCGGTCTACCGTGAAACCCCGCCCGGTGCCTCGCATGAGAACGCCGCAAAACTGCGTAAAATGCGCGCCGTGATCAGCTGTGGGGTCATCGGGCTGTTGGCGGTTATGGCGCTCTTTGGGCCAGCGTTGGTCGACGTGTTATATGATGAGCGTTATTCCTTGGCGGGCGGGATTGTGGTGGTCATCTCTTGTGCGCTGATCCCGCAGGTGATCGGCATGACCTATGATCAGGCAGCACTGGCGGCGGGAGATTCCAAACGGTTTTTCGTATTTTCCGGCAGCCGCGCTGTGGTGCAGGTGGTGTTTTTGCTGATCGGGATCACGCAGTTTGGGTTGCTGGGCGCGTTGGTGGCGCTTGGCCTGTCGGTAGGGCTGGTGCATCCTGTGTCAATCTGGCTGGCGCGTGCACATGACGCCTGGGATCCGCGCCATGATCTGGTGGCAGGGTTGGTGTCTGTTGGCGTGATTGCGCTGGCGGTCTGGATGCATTGGGACTGGGTTCAGCAATTGGTCGGTTTGTAGGTCAAACACCGTTGACCCGGTTCAGCCTTTTCGCTGATCCCGCAACGCCTGGCGATGTCGTGCATCGTGAATATATCCTGCCAGAGCGATCTTGGCGGTGCCCAGGCTTTTGCGTTTGCGGCGCGTTGTTTCCAGCGGCGGTATCGTCACCACAGGTGCAATCCCAACACGGGTTTTCATCTGCTGGGCGGTGCGGATTACCGGATGCCGCAGATCCATCACAAAGGCGGCGATAAGCCCCAAAAACGCGCTGATCACCCCCCCCATTAGGGCTGTTTTCTTGCGACTGGTGGTGATCGGATAATCGGGCAGGGGGGCCGCCTCAATCACTGTCAGGCGCTCGGATTGGTTTTGCTCTTCCAGCTTGAAACCCACTTCGGCCTCGGCCCGGCGGGTTGAGATCACATCCAACTCACCCTGTAGTTTTTCGCGGGTTCGCTCAAATACATCCAAGGTGCGCTGCACGGCGGGGCTGGTTTCCAGGGCCTGTGACAGGGTGTCAATTCTGGCCTGTAACAAGGCCTCCTGATCTGCCAGGATTTTCAACTGCGCTTCGATGTCCTGCTGTTGACGTTGCAAGGTGCTGGCGCGCTGGGTCTGGTCCAGTTGGGTCAGCTCCTGTTGCAGGGTGATGCGTTCGCGTTCAATCCCCAAAACGGCATCGTTCAATGACCCGATTTGTGTTTGGCGAAACTCTAACCCACCCGCAATCGACAGGTCATTGGCGTTGCGATAGGCGGTCACGTCTTTATCCAGCACCTGCATTTGTGCCACCAGCTTGGCCTCTTCCTCGCGGAAGAAGGTCAGTGTTTCGCGCGCTTGTTCAATGCGGGAATTGGCACTGATCGCAATCGTGCGCTGGGCAAATTCATGGGCCAGGCCCTGCGCCTTTTCGGGGCTGTCAAACGTAGCGGTTATGGTCAGCACTGAAACCGTACCATCATCCGTGAACCCTTCGCGGGCCGCGGCCACACCGCGGATCGACACAGCATCACGCACCCGCGATACGCGCTCGCCATTCTTCATGTTGGGGGCAGCGTCGAACAGGGCAAACTGATCGGCAATCTCCAAAATGGTGTCACGGGTCATCAACTGCTGTTCAATCAACTGTAAACGCCGCGCCGATGACCCATCAACGGTCGAGCGCGCCAGATCATTGTCGATCTTTGGGCGTGCGACCTGTATCACCTCGGATGATTGATAAAGATGTGTCTGGCTGAGTGCATAAAACAGCGAGGCGACACACCCCAATAGGGTAATCGCCAAGATGACGCCCAGCCGCCGCTTGATCATGTCGATCAGATCATCAAACGATAGAAACTGTTCCACGCAGGCACCCTATACAATCAAAACCAAAAGGTTGTCGTTATGATAACATGTCCCATAGGAACTCGGCAAAACTATGGCGAATCCTAAGGAATTCAAGGGAAGAAAAGCATGTTATGCCGTGTCACGGCCGCGGTTCAGAACAACGCCTAAAAGGGCCGTTTGACCATCCAGAATGCGCTCGCATTCCTCGATCTGGCGCTTTGTGGTGCGTGTGCCATCCGCCACCAGCAGAACTCCGTCCACCTGAGGCAGAAAAGCGGTCAGATCATCATATTCCAGTATGGCCGGCATGTCATAAAGCATCACATCAGGTGCCAGGTCTTCCTCGGTGTCTTCCAACACGGCAGCGCTCACATGGTCGTGCAACTGTTCTGAGGCGTTGACATTCACCTCGCTGTTCAGGGCCAGCGCCAAGGTATCAGACAGGCGTACCATGTGCTCTTCGGCCAGGGCGCGCCCTGACAGGAAATCACTGATCGGCCAGTTGCCTTGCAGGCCCAGCGCCGCGGCGACACCTGGCTTGCGTTGGTCCAGATCAATCAAAACCGAGCGCGAGCCGGGCACCCGCGCCAAGCTCAGCGCCAGATTTACGGCTGTAAACGTCGCCCCACAGCCCGTTGTGGGCGCGGCGATCGCAATCCGGCTCCAGCCGTTTTGGCGCAGGGCCTGCACCAGACGCGTGCGCAGCAAATCAAACGCCTTGGAGGCCGGGTGATCACGGTGATAATCCACAAGCGGTGCGCCGGACTGGGCATGGCTTTGTACATCCGGCAGCACCAGAGACAGCGCATCCCAAGGATCGCCTTCTTTGTGGCCGTCATCTAACAGCAGTGTTCCAGAAGGCATAATGTTCGCCTCGCAATCCAAGGCCCTATGGCCACCACGCCCAAGAGACGCACGCGATACCTGCGCAGGCTCTTTGGACGTTGGCAATGGGTAGCTCATATTCATATCAGGCCTCTTGGGTTATGCAACTTGCCTGCACTCAGTATCCGGTGCGTCGCAAAACAACGCCGACGGTTTGAAACAAAATGCGCAGATCCACCTTCAGCGACAGCTGCGCATGATACCGCGTATCAATGACCGAGCGGTGGGCAAAGCTGGTTTCATTGCGGTCTGAAACCTGCCATTCGCCAGTGATGCCAGGGCGCATGTCAAAATAGGGCTGCGGATTGCGATACAACTCCAGTTGTTCGGGCATCATCGGACGTGGGCCTACAACGCTCATCTCTCCGAGCAGAACATTCAAGAACTGTGGCAGCTCATCCAGCGAGGTTTTGCGCAAAAACGCCCCAACGCGGGTGATCCGCGGGTCATGCTTCAGCTTTTGCGTCAGATCCCACTCGCGGCGCAGGTCCGGATCAGCCTCCAGATAGGTTTCCAGCATCTTATCGGCATCGCGGCACATGGTGCGCAGCTTCCAGATTGAAAACACCTTGCCACCTTCGCCCAGACGGTTCTGGCGATAGAAGGGCTGGCCTCCTTCGATCCACAGCGCGATAGCGCACAGAGCGATGATCGGCAGGGTCATAGGCAGGGAAATCAAGACGAATGCAATATCTGCAATCCGTTTGCCGACTCTGCGATAGGCACCTTTTGCGGGCAGCGCCACACCCCACCCAAAGCCGGGTGATCGCAAACCAACTGGTGTTGGTGTACGCGCAGATCTGGCCAGGGCCGGGCGGGCCAAGGGCGGAGTATTGACCGTTGTGAACGCAGCAATTGCCTCCAACGGTGCCTCTTCAAACACATTATCCTTCATGTTGCCCCCCAGCAACTTGGTTACAAAATACAAACTGATGCGGTGAAAGGAGTGATCTGTCCCGGGTCGAATTACCCGATATCCGGATTGGCAGGGTCCGAATGCGAGCAAACAGTGACTTGACCGGGCACCAAGTGTGCCGTGTCACCGCAAGGGTCCAAATCTACAGGCCGTTCCACCAGCGCTTGTAAGTTGAAACTAGCACCTTTTTGCCTAAATTTTGCCTTGATATCCAGCAACAAATTGTTTCGTTCCCGTTATATAGTGGGGAATTTACTGGTCTAAATGTCAAAAATGAGGTTTTCACAGCGGCATTGTTTCCAGTGTGGCGACAGTCAGCGATCCCCAATACCGGACAGCCTTTCGGTGTTCTGCTTTGTAGCCAGTTTTTGACGTAATTTAGTCATAAGTTGACGTAAGGGGATTCGGCCAGTGATTGGCGATTTTAGCGGATTGGATCAAACAACGCCGAGGGCAAAGTGCAATCGCGTATCACATCCTGCCCGCAGGGCACCGGGGAGAGGTCTTTTGACACACACAGGCGCGCCTCTTCGATCCGCCNNTTGGCCTTAAGAAACGCCTCTTCAACCACACTGGCAGGTAGTTTGACCGGGTCCGACAGCTTGCGAAACACGACAGGTCGGTTGACGCTCTCAAACGCCTCACGCGCCAGCGCATAATACGCGGGCGCAGACAAGCCGCTGCAACTGCCGTGCTTTTTCCATTGATACCAGGCAAGCCCGCCTGACCCCATGATATCAGCCATCTCAGAGGTCATGCGGCGCGAAGGCGGGCGCTCAGCTGTCTTGCAATGTGACGGCCAGCCACGGTGATACTGCGGCCACAACCCGTGCATCACCCAGCCGAAATCGGTACTGGCATCACATTGCGGGGAATTACGCGCGTCCCCTTCAAGTGCACACCATGTGGGCGACCAGCTGAGGCTCAGAACGTAATAGTCAAAATCACCTGCGCGCTCGCCCTCGGCAAAGGCAGCAAGGGGTAACAAGATCAGAAAGAAAAACACCCGCATTCTTTGGCCTTCCCATTTGCGCCAGAGGTCACTATATTGGTGCCCAAGTTCCCCGACAATGGAAACCGTCCCAAACCCGGGACAGCCGATTAAGGCAACGGGGAAGATTTGCGCAAAGGAGACTGCGACATGGCGAAACCGCTTATGGCCAAAGCCACGGCCGTTTGGTTGGTGGATAACACCACAATGACCTTCAAGCAGATTGCTGATTTTGTGGGCATGCACGAACTGGAAATCCAAGGCATTGCTGATGGTGATGTGGCTGCTGGCGTCAAAGGGTTTGACCCGATTGCCAACAATCAGCTGGTTCAAGAGGACATCGACAAGGCCGAAAAAGATCCGACGGTCAAGTTGACACTGAAGTACTACGCCGCTGCCGTGGGCGAAGAAAAGCGCCGTGGCCCGCGTTATACGCCTTTGTCGAAACGCCAGGATCGCCCAAACGCGATTCTGTGGTTGGTAAAATTCCACCCCGAACTGGCCGACAGTCAGATCGCCAAACTGGTGGGCACAACCAAGCCGACGATCCAGTCAATCCGCGAGCGCACCCATTGGAACATTTCGAACATGCAGCCGATTGATCCGGTTGCGCTGGGCCTGTGCAAACAGATCGAATTGGATGCTGCCGTACAAAAGGCGGCTGCCAAAAAGGCCAAGGATGGCCAACCGATGGATGATGACGAGCGTCGCAAACTGCTGAGCACCGAGCAAAGCCTTGGCATGGACACCGAACCGAAGATCCCAACGGCCATCGAAGGGCTTGAGACCTTCAGCCTGAGCGGTGATCTTGATGAGGACGACGACAAAGCCGATGAGAACATTGATGCTGACAGCTTCTTCAACCTGCCCGAAGGCGGGGATGATGAGGATGATGAGGACGAACAGCCCTAAAATCTGGCGTAACTCACGACAAAGGCCCGGCCATATGTGCCGGGCTTTTTTTGTGTGAAACACCGAAAAGTCAGGCACGTCACCTGACTTCAAAGACCATCAGCGGCCCGAAACCAGCACGAAAGCTGGCCTCGGATCACCAATTTAGTCGGCGTCCGCAGCTTTGTTGGCTTTCTTCGCTTTAAACACGTTGAAACCCGAATCCGGATACATATCCATCAACATTTTGCCCGCAAGAGCAGCGCCGAAAACAACAATCAGCATGATAATAATAGAAATATACATGGCTCGAGACCTTTCTCTGCTTAACTTTAAGCACGCAGGGCTAGGGGCTCAAAGCGTCAACAAAGTGGCCAAAAAGTAAAACTTTAAGGCAATTGGCATTGTTATCCGCGTCCGAAATACATCAGATGATGCTTCATCGCCTCACGGCTGAACTCGTGCTTTCGGCGTGTGGCGCGCACCCTCGCCGCTCAAATGCTTTTTCGTGCTGTGAGGGCTGCACTGATCGTGCCATCGTCCAGATAATCCAACTCGCCCCCAATAGGCACACCTTGCGCCAGTGAGGTCAGCGCGACAGTCTCATCCAACTGATCGGCAATATAATGCGCCGTGGTCTGGCCATCTATGGTGGCATTCAATGCCAGGATCACCTCGGTGATCTCTTCGCTGGTCACCCGGTCAATCAGGCGCGGGATGCGCAATTGCTCGGGGCCGACCTGATCCAGCGCTGAAAGGGTGCCACCCAAGACATGATAGCGCCCTTTGAAGGCGCCGCTGCGTTCCATCGCCCACAGGTCTGCCACGTCCTCGACCACGCAAATCTGCCCGTTGGCACGTTTTTCGGAAGCACAAATATCACAAATATCCGTTGTGCCCACATTGCCGCAATTCAGGCATTCACGGGCGGATATGGCCACCCGCTCAATCAGATCGGCCAGGGGCGTCAGCAGCAATTCGCGCTTGCGGATCATATGCAATACGGCGCGGCGGGCCGAGCGTGGCCCCAGCCCGGGCAATTTTGCCATCATCTCAATCAGGGCGTCAATTTCGTGGGTGGAGCTCAGAACGGCAGATCCATGTCTTTGGGCAGGCCCATGCCTTCGGTGATTTTGCCCATCTCTTCTTTGGCGCGCTCACCGGCCTTGGTTTGTGCGTCCTTGATGGCGGCCAGGATCAGGTCTTCGACCACTTCCTTATCGTCGGCGTTAAAGATCGACGGGTCAATGTCCAATGCTTTCAATTCGCCCTTGGCGGTGCAGGTGGCTTTGACCAGCCCGGCACCTGATTGGCCCTCAACCATCAGATTGTGCATGTCTTCCTGAAGCGCGGCCATTTTTGACTGCATTTCCTGCGCGGCCTTCATCATTTTGGCCATGTCGCCCATTTGGCCCAGTCCTTTGAACATGCTCTCTCTCCGGGTTGTTCGGTTCAGTTGCTTAGATACGGGGCAGGGCGGGGAGATACAAGGCATCAGGCACAGGCCCGGCTATTCGTGGTCCG
>DFBW01000199.1:0-675 GCA_002366775.1 Roseovarius sp. UBA3070
AAAAAAGTGGTGACCGCAGGGAGGAGCGATCACCACCTTAATGCACACATCGGGTCTCAGGGAGGAGAGACCGCGCGTGTAGTCCCGTCAGATCAGTGATCCTTGGGATAGTAACCTTGCCGCAAGGGAGGAGGAGATGCGTCAAGGTCATAAACAGATGCCCAGGGAGGAGGGGGCACCCGAATTGATTTAAACGTTCACGCCATAAACGGCTTCAAGGGCAGCGCGGCGGATACCGCTGCGGCTCAGACCCATGTCGGCCAGCTGTCCTGCACTCAGAACACTCAGCTCGGCCAGTGTTTTGCGATAGGCGCGGAAATCTTCCAAACGGCGTACGCCATGAAAGATGGCGGCGCTGATTTCAAGTTGCAGAGCATTCAAGCCGCTGCGGTTGTGTGAGGCATATGCCATTGTCTTGCTCCTAAATTCTATCTGTTGTGGCAACGCTCAAAGCTGCTTGCCGTTCTCTTGACACCTACATAAGCGAATGCTGCAACTGCACAATAGACGTTAGATCAATGCCGCTATGCAGCATTTGCATGGGAGGGCATTCCGTAACGTCATGCAATTGTTACAATTTTATATACCTGACAGCGTATCGCCTTTACCCTGAGGCAAGCAAATGGCGAGGCGTACCGCGACAAATGAACGGTGTGAGCGTTTGAGGCAAACCCT
>DFBW01000199.1:808-2930 GCA_002366775.1 Roseovarius sp. UBA3070
TGCGCGCAGCGGCTGAACGGGCTGTGCTGGCGTTGGACGGGGTTGAAAGCGCATCCGTTGTGCTGACGGCACATGCGGCGTCAAAACCACCGCCCCCGAACCTTAAGATAGGCGGTCATCCCAAACCCCAGGCCGAACCGATGCGCCCCCAAGGCGTGCGCTCAATCCTGGCGATTGCCTCGGGCAAGGGGGGCGTGGGCAAATCCACCGTGTCGTCCAACCTGGCCGTCGCTTTGGCCAAACAGGGCCGCCGCGTGGGCCTGTTGGATGCAGATATCTACGGCCCGTCGCAACCGCGCATGATGGGGGTCAACAAACGGCCCGCAAGCCCTGACGGCAAGATCATCGAGCCGCTTCACGCCCACGGCGTTACCATGATGTCTATCGGGTTGATGCTGGAGCCTGACAAGGCCGTCGTGTGGCGCGGCCCGATGTTGATGGGGGCATTGCAACAAATGATGTCTCAGGTGCGGTGGGGCGAATTGGACGTTCTGATCGTCGATCTGCCTCCCGGCACCGGGGATGTGCAACTGACGCTGTGCCAGAAATCCGCACCCACTGGGGCCATTGTTGTGTCGACCCCGCAGGATGTGGCGCTGATTGATGCGCGCCGGGCGATGGATATGTTCAAGACGCTGAAAACCCCGGTTCTGGGGTTGATCGAAAACAT
The DNA here is from genome assembly GCA_002366775.1 of Roseovarius sp. UBA3070. Lineage (GTDB taxonomy): Bacteria > Pseudomonadota > Alphaproteobacteria > Rhodobacterales > Rhodobacteraceae > Roseovarius. The sequence goes on from DFBW01000199.1 coordinate 1,479, forward strand.
GTCGACCTTTCATTGCCCCAAATGTGGGCATGAGGCGCATATCTTTGGCCATGGTGGTGTTGAGGCCGAGGCCGAAACGCTGGGTCTGCCGTTTCTGGGGGCCTTGCCGATTGATCTGGATACTCGGCTGGCAGGGGATGGTGGCACACCGATTGCTGCGGGCGAGGGGCCAATTGCACAGGCCTATGCGCAACTGGCGGATCGGCTGGTGCAGGGTGGGATAGCTTAGTAAAATAAGCGCCACCCCGGACCGGCGTTACCCCTGGGGTGGCTTTTGGCCTGTTAAGCGGGCCGAAGCCGCGATCTTAATCGCTCGGATCAAGCAACATCGCGCAATTGTGCCCGCGGTGTCACGCCCAGGGCATGGCATACATCGCGCGTCAGGTCGGGCTTGTTCAGGGTGTAGAAATGTAAATCCTCCACGCCGCCATCCAGCAAAGCGCTGCACATCTCGGTGGCGACGGCTGTGGCCAGCAGATCATGCCGGTCGTCGCGGGCCGCCTTTTCAAAGGCGTCATGCAGCTCGGCGGGGATCGCGGTGCCACAGGCCGTTGCAAAGCGGCGCACACCGTTCCAGTTTTCAATCGGCAGGATGCCGGGGATGATCGGTGCATAAATGCCTGCTTTTACACAATCATCGCGGAACCTGAAAAACGTGTCAGCGTCAAAGAAGAACTGGGTGATCGCCTCGGCAGCACCGGCATCAAGTTTGCGCTTCAGCCACTCAATATCGGCTTTGGCACTGCGCGCTTCGGGGTGTTTTTCGGGGTAGGCACCCACACGGATGGTGAACTTGCCAGTATCTGCCAGCGCCTCAATCAGCTCGCAACTGTCGTTAAAACCGTCAACATGTGGCGTAAATCCGGTGCTGCCTTTGGGGGGGTCGCCCCTCAGCGCGACGATTTCATTCACGCCCGCTTTGGCAAAGCTGTCGGCGATGGCCATTGTCTCGGCCTTTGATGCCTCAACACAGGTCAGATGCGCCGCCACATTCAGCCCCGATGAGCTGTGCAATGTGCCCACGGCATCACGGGTCAATTCGCGGGTGGTGCCACCAGCCCCGTAAGTGACTGACACAAAACGCGGCTCCAGCGGGGCCAATGCCTGAACCGTGTCCCACAAGCGGAACGACGCCTCCAGTGATTTGGGCGGGAAGAATTCAAACGAAATGCGGGGCGTGGCCATGTCAGTGATCCTGCTATGAGAGGTGTTGACCTCTTGTCGCAGTTCGGCGTATGTGAGGCAACTTCATAATACTCATGGTTTCTATGAGGATCGCTAATAATGCATATTGAGTTCCGCCACCTCAGAACCATCCGGGCGATCCACAACGCCGGGGGGCTGGCGCGCGCCGCCGATCAGTTGAACATCACCCAATCAGCACTCAGCCATCAGATCAAAGGTCTTGAGGATCAAGCCGGGATCGAGCTGTTCGTGCGCCGCTCCAAGCCG
>DFBW01000199.1:3007-3881 GCA_002366775.1 Roseovarius sp. UBA3070
CGGATGCACATCGCCATTGAATGTCACGCCTGTTTTGAATGGCTGTTTCCGGTGCTCGAACGGTTCAGAAAAACCTGGGCAGATGTGGATGTCGATATCCGCCCCGGCCTGGCCTTTGATGCGTTGCCTGCCTTGCAAAAAGAAGAGGTCGATCTGGTGGTCTCATCCGATCCCGAAGATCTGCCGGGCATCGTGTTCAAACCCCTGTTTGATTACGAACCGGTGTTTGTCGCCTCCAGCCAGCACCCATTGGCCCAGAAAGATTACATCGAGGCCGAGGATTTCCGCGAAGAAACCCTGATCACCTATCCGGTGGACCGCTCACGACTGGATGTGTTCACGGAGCTTCTTATACCTGCGAAGGTGCAACCGCGTGCCATCCGACAAGTGGAACTGACGGCCGTGATCCTGCTGTTGGTGGCCTCAAATCGCGGGGTTTCGGTCTTGCCCGATTGGGTGGTGCGCGAGGTGAAAACCAGTTCGGATTATGTCACCCGGCGGATTACAAAAGACGGGCTGACCAAACGGTTATATGCCGCCATCCGCGAAGATGACGCCGACAAACCCTATATGGCCCAACTGATCCGTCTGGCGCGTGAAATTCCCGTGCGCTTGCAACGCAATCTCTGATCGCCTGCCTCCCCCCTTGTGCGACTGGCGCGCCCGGCGTATACGCGCGGCCTGAGCAACAGGAGCGTCAGCCATGGGCGGCAGTGCCAATCTTAACATCATGATGAAAGCCGCGCGCAAAGCGGGGCGGTCTCTGGTCAAGGATTTCCGTGAAGTCGAGAACCTTCAGGTTTCGATGAAAGGGGCGGGCCATTTTGTCAGCCGCGCCGATCTGGCCGCCGAGGCGATCCTGAAAGAAGAATTG
>DFBW01000188.1 GCA_002366775.1 Roseovarius sp. UBA3070
GCCGCAACACGCGCCATCGGGTCTTCGGCCAGAAAGGCATCAAGAACAGCGTCCGAGATGCGATCGCAAACTTTATCCGGGTGCCCTTCGGAAACGGATTCCGAAGTGAATGTATAGTTATTTCGTGCCATTTGATTAGTGCTCCATTGGAATGTCACCGTCACGTCAGGAAGCCGTTGTGACGGGTTAGTCGGTGGGTAAGCGTGGCACGGGGCCTCGTCAATCAGAAAGTGGTACGTGACGGCGAGACGTGACCAATACGCCACCAAACACCAGAAAAAGCAGGACCAGAAGCGGCAGATCGCCTGTTTTGGAATACAGCGTCGCTGGCAGGGCTGCCGGCAGCCTGGCATCCAGATAGCCTGCCGTGCCCAGCGACAGCGCTGCAGTCAGGTGCCCCTGCGCATCAATCATCGCCGACACGCCGGTGTTGGCCACGCGGATGGTTGGCAGGCCTTGTTCCACGCTGCGCAAACGGGCCTGGGCCAGATGTTGATAGGGACCCGAGTTTTGCCCGAACCATGCGTCATTGGTGATCAGCAGGATAAAATCGGCGCGCTCGGGCATGCCCGCCACATCGCGCGAGAATACACCTTCATAGCAGATCAGTGGCAGGGCCTTGCCCAATGCACCAAGATCGAGCAGCTGTGGACCGGGACCAGAGGAATACCCGTTGCCATCCTCGGCCGCCAGACCCCGCAGGCCAAAGCGTTTGAGGACATTGCCAAAGGGCAGATATTCACCAAAGGGCACCAGGTGGTGTTTGTCATAGACATGGGTCACCTCGCCCAGCCCGTTCAGCACCGCCATGGAATTATGGAGCCGCTGGCCCTCCCAGCGTTGCGCGCCAAAAACCACGGGTGTGTCACCAGCCGCAGCGCTGATCACATCCATCACATCCCCTGCATAATTGAGCAATGTGGGGATCGCGGTCTCGGGCCAGACGATCAGATCAGGCGTTGGCAAAGCTTGCGTATAATTGACCTGCCGTTGAAAAAAGACCGGGATCATCTCGGGATCCCATTTTTCGTGCTGGGCGGCGTTGGGCTGGATCAGGCGCACGGTGGGGGCATCCCCTGCCAAGGGGCCTGCTGGAGTGCCCAAGCCAGCAACGATGTATAATGCGGCTATCAAGCCCGCCACGGCACCGGCGTACCAATAGCGGCCACAAAGGGCCCGCCAGACAAGGACGGCCACGCAAAAGGTGACAATGATCAGCCCCAAAGCCCCCACATAGGCCGCCAGTGGCATTAATGGGGTGCCAATCCAGATGTGGCCGGGTTGCGCCCATGGAAAACCGGTAAACAGCCAGCCCCGCAGGGCCTCGGCCAATGTGATTGCGCTGATAAAGCCAAGGGCTGAGCCCCCTGCCCTGCGCGCAAGTGCAAAGCTTGCCCCCCAAAACAGCGCCAACCCTGCAGACATGAAGCCCAACGCAAAAGGGGCCATCCAGCCGTGTCGGGCAACGTCAACCAAAAACGGCTCGACCAGCCAATTCAGCGCAACAAGGAAATACCCCGTGCCCCCGGCCCAGCCGATAAGCGCCGCGCGCCGCGATGTAGGTGCGCCATGATAGAGGCCCATAAGGCAGGCAAACCCCAGCAAGGAAATGTGCCACCACCCCAAAGGGGCCTGCCCCAATGCCGCGATTGCACCACACAAGAGCGCCGCCAGAAGGGCCGGCCAACGCCGCCCCTGTGCCAATTGCATCGCCGTTTTGCCGATTAAGTTGGATAGCGGGACGGGCTGCATGATGGGCTGGCTCAGCTTTCGTTCAGGCCGGGTGCACGGACCCGCAAACGCTTGATGCGACGCGGGTCAGCCTCAAGCACTTCAATGGTGGCCCCAGAGGGGTGTTCCACCACTTCGCCACGCACCGGCACACGGCCCAACAGCATGAAAACAAGGCCACCAAGGGTATCAATCTCTTCTTCGTCAACCGCTTCGTCGTCGGTCAGAGATTGCCCCAGAGCGGCTTCAAATTCTTCCAGCGGGGTTTTGGCCAGCGCAATGAAACTGCCGGGGCTTTCTTCGGTCCAATTGTGACCTTCATCAATATCGTGTTCGTCCTCGATCTCTCCGACGACCTGTTCGATCAGATCTTCGATGGTCAAAAGGCCGTCAACACCGCCGTATTCATCAATCACCAATGCCATATGCCGCCGGTCGCTCTGCATTTTTTGCAAAAGCACGCCGATCGACATTGACGGTGGCACAAACAGCAGCGGGCGCAGCATTTTGGCCAGCGAGAACCGCCCGCCATTGCCATTGAACCCGTGCTTGAGGGCGAAATCCTTGAGGTGTGCAAACCCGATGGGTGTGTCCAGTGTGCCCTCATAAACGGGCAAGCGGGTCAGGCCGCTGTCACGGAACACTTTGACCAGGTCAGCTTTGGTGATGTCGACGGGCACAGATACAATATCGGCCTTGGGGATGCACACATCCTCGACCACCATCCGCGCCAGATTGCTTAGGCTGGGCCCGGCACGCCCGTGCCTCTCAACCGGGGTTTCGGTATCTGCTGAACCCGGGTCATCCGAAGGGCTGAGCGCGCCGAATATGCGGCGAAGAATCCCGCCCTGTTCCCCATTGCTTTCGGTTTCGCTATCTTGCCCGTCAGGCTGCGCGCGATGCGCTGCGTTAGAGGATCCGTCGATACTGTCGCCCATAGTCCCGTTCCAAAGTGAGGGCCAATGCGCCCCCCAATACGCTAATATGGGTCATCAAGGCCCAGTTTGCCAAGTATTTCCACTTCGGTTGTCTCCATCAAAGTGGCATCTTGGTCACGAATATGGTCATAGCCGAAAAGATGCAGGATGCCATGCACAATCAGGTGAGTTGTGTGCTCGGGCAGGGATTTGCCTGCGGCCGTGGCCTCACGCGCGCAGGTATCGTAAGACATGGCGATATCGCCCAGCTCGCTCTCCTGGCCCTGCTGGGGCAGATCAGGGCGTGCGCCGGGGGTGATTGCGCTGCGCTCGTGAGATGGCCAACTGAGCACATTGGTGGGGGTGGCTTTATCGCGAAATTCGGTGTTGAGCGCGGCAATACGGGGGTCATCACAGGCCAAAATGGAAATTTCCCAGTCATCCGGGTCAAGGCCCAGATGCGTCAGGGTTGTATCTGCCACGCTCTCGGACAGGGCTTGCAGGGCAATCTCCTCCCAGCGGGGGTCTTCTATGATCAAATCAACCGTCATGCGCCCGCAGTAGCCCAGTTGGCGAGGTGGGAAAAGACCCTTCGCACTGCTTAAGCGTTTCGCGTACCACCTGCATCAGGGGTCTTGCCCTGTTTTCAGCGGACAGGATCATCGGCCTCATAGGCTTCGATGATCGCGGCGACCAGCGGATGGCGCACCACGTCCTTGGAGGTGAAATAGTTGAAGCTGATGGAGGGGATGGTTTTCAACAGGCGCTCTGCATCGCGCAGCCCCGAGGACACCCCGCGCGGCAAATCAATCTGGGTGCGATCACCGGTGATCACCATCCGCGAGCCTTCGCCAAGCCGGGTCAAAAACATCTTCATTTGCATCGAAGTGGCATTTTGCGCCTCGTCCAACACCACAAAAGCATTGGCCAATGTGCGGCCACGCATGAACGCCAAAGGGGCAATTTCAATGCGCTTGTCCTCAATCAGCTTGGCCACTTGTTTGCCCGGCAGAAAATCATTCAGCGCGTCATAAAGCGGCTGCATATAGGGATCGACCTTGTCTTTCATGTCACCGGGCAGATAGCCCAGTTTTTCGCCGGCCTCGACAGCGGGGCGCGACAGGATGATCCGGTCGACCTGCCCTTCGATGAACATGTTGATGCCCACCGCAACCGCCAGATAGGTTTTGCCGGTGCCCGCAGGGCCAATGCCAAAGGCCAGCTCATTGTTAAACAGCGATGAGACATAGGCCTGCTGTGCTTCGGTGCGCGGCTCGACCAGTTTCTTGCGGGTTTTGATCTCAATCTTGCCGCCCCGAAACATTTCCAGCTGATCGCCATCGCGGGTGCCGGTGTCAGTCTCGGAGCCGCCCATACGCAGCTCACGATCCACATCGCCATGATCCACGGATTTCCCGGTTTCCAGCCGCAGGTACAGTGCCTCCAGCACCTCGACTGCCTCGGCCGTGACGGCGTCATCACCAATGACAGCCAGTTGATTGCCGCGCCGTAAGATCTGTACGCCAAGCTTGGTTTCGATCTCGGTCAGATTGCGGTCAAACTCGCCGCACAGG
>DFBW01000215.1:0-911 GCA_002366775.1 Roseovarius sp. UBA3070
CGTTGCCACTGGCCGTTCCATATCCAGACCCTCTCGCCTATGCGCGCGGGGGGGATGCCATCACCCACGGCCTCGATCACGCCGGCCCCATCCGAATGTGGGATGATGCGCTCAAACGCGGGTTTGGTCACGCCGGGGCGTGTGCCAGCGCGGGCCTTGGCATCGGATGGGTTTACGCCAGATACCGCCAAGCGCACCAACACCTCGCCGGGGGCAGGGGAGGGGGTTGGCAACTCGCAGATGTCCAGCACATCGCTGGCGGGGCCAAATTTACTGTAGCTGATCGCGCGCATCGGGCTCTCCTGATCATCGAGTGGGGCATGATCCTTGAAATCTATAGAAATTGCGCAGGGATTGCACCACATTGCCCCCATGACTTTGGGATTTATTTCCGGGCCGCAAGCGGTTGGAAAAATGACTGTCGCTCAACAGGGGATTGCAATTCTTGGCCGTGGCAGTCTCCACCAGATCACCTGCGCGGCATTGCCACGCATAGCTCTCATTTCTTACGCAGGCGGATCACCACGTTCACGCTTGCAATCTCTGCCCCCTCGGGCGCGTCAGGCAGGCTCGAAATCACCAGATCCTCAGCCGGGGCGTCGGTCAGGCGCTGTTCATCTTCCCAGAAGAAATGCGGATGATCGTGGGTGTTGGTGTCAAAATAGCTGCGTGCACCATCAACCGTGACTTCTTGCAGCAGCCCCGCATCACAAAATGCACGCAATGTGTTGTACACCGTGGCAAGCGATACACTTTCGCCGCTGTCTTTGGTGGCGCAAAACAGGCTTTCGGCGGTGACATGGCGGTGCTGCCCATCGCCCACCAAGAGCGAGGCAAGCGCCACGCGCTGACGGGTCGGGCGCAGCCCTGCGTCGGTCAGCCAATTTGTTGCACGGGTCACGGCCTGCGAT
>DFBW01000215.1:969-3637 GCA_002366775.1 Roseovarius sp. UBA3070
TAAGGTGCACAGGCTTGCAAGCGCCAAGGGGCGGGTGTTACAGGGGGGTAAGCAACACCAAGTCAAATAAGGGAGCCGCCCAACATGGCCGACTATCCGAGCAGTTTCGACAAAGATGACCTGCTGAAATGCGCCCGAGGCGAGCTTTTTGGCCCCGGCAACGCGCAACTACCCGAGCCCCCCATGCTGATGATGGACCGGATCACGGATATTTCCGGTGATGGTGGCGCGCATGGCAAGGGTCATGTGTTGGCCGAGTTCGATATCGACCCCTCGCTGTGGTTCTTTGAGTGCCATTTTCCCGGCAACCCGATCATGCCCGGCTGTCTGGGCCTTGATGGGCTGTGGCAGTTGACCGGCTTCAACCTCGGCTGGCGCGGCTGGCAGGGACGCGGCTATGCGTTGGGCGTGGGCGAGGTCAAGCTGAAGGGCATGGTGCGCCCTGACCGTAAGATGCTGACCTATAAGATTGATTTCATCAAAGCCATTCAGACCCGGCGTTTAACCATGGGTGTGGCCGATGGCATCGTCGAGGCGGACGGTGAGGTGATCTATGAGGTCAAAGATATGAAAGTGGCGCTGAGCGAGAGTTGAGGGGCAGAGTTAGATCAAAGTGGGCCAAACCGTGAATAAGTTAACATTCTTGGGAACAAAAGAAATCCCCCTAAAACTTTCTGAACTCATAAACGAATATGATGAATTTTTTTGGGCAGTTGCGTGGGGTTCCTTTACGAATACAGCCAAGGTGTTTTTTCAAAACCATGAAAAGATTAAGTATGTATCCTTTGGCGTAACAGGTTGCTTAACAGCGCCGGACTTTATTGATAAGTTGGTTGGCGTGGAAAATGCAAAAATTGTCAGCGAGTTTTCTGGGGGAACATTTCACCCCAAAATTTATGGTTTTCGCTCCAATGAGCGTTTTGCGGCTATCGTGGGAAGCGCAAATTTCACCTTTGGCGGACTGAGCAATAATTGCGAAGCCGCAACATTGATCGAAGGCGCTGCAAGTGATCCATTTTTTAAAGACCTGGTGAATTTCACAGAAGAATGTGCATCTATAGGCGAACCCATAACGAATGAATACGCTAGGAAATATAGGGCCAAGCATAGATTGGCCTCTCGCCTAAAAAAACCACCACATGATCCGATGGCAGGGCATCGAACTGACAATTCGATGACAGCGGCTGGAAGTCTTGATGCTATGACTTGGGAACAATATGTCGCCAAAGTTAAGGGGGCGCGAAATCACGACATTCATGTCAGCCTAAAACTTTTACGCGTTGCACAGAGTTGGTTTGCTTCAAGTACGTCTTTCTCAGATCTCAACTTGGAACAGCGTAACGCTATATTTGGAACCTTGTATGGCAAACAAGTGCTCCCAGAATACCCTAGCATCGAATGGGGCTGGTTCGGCTCAATGTACGGATTTGGGGACTTGAAAAATAGAGTCAAAGAGAATGACTCCTTTCTTGCCCGTGCAATTGACCAGATACCTCATAAGGGCGAAGTTACTCGAATGCATTATGAAGGTTTTTGCGAAGATTACCTCCATGCATTTAGACAGAGCATAAAAAAAGGCAAGTATGCTTCAGCCAGTCGGATTTTGGCCTTGAAACGCCCCGATGTCTTTCTCTGCGTTAACGACCACAACAGACGTGAAGCTGCAAAACTGATGAATTTCACAAAGTCTAACCTCAACATTGAGAATTATTGGGATTGGATTGTTGAGGTTATTGGTGATTCAGATTGGTATAATGTGTCGAAGCCTGCGTCTCCTCATTTTGAATCGGAGTTGTGGGAAGGCCGCGCTGCAATGCTAGATACATTCCTATATTCTCCTTAAATTAAATGCAGCCCTGCAGGGAGATTTTGAACGCCTTGCTCCCTCGCCCACGCTGTCCTAAACAGAACGCAACACCTTAACTCAAGGGGGCAACATGCGCCGAGTCGTCGTTACAGGTCTGGGGGTCGTCTCTTCCATTGGCAACAATGCCGAAGAGGTCATGACATCCCTGAAAGCAGGCACATCCGGGATCACCGCCAATGAGGCGATGATTGAACATGGTTTCCGCAGCCAGATCGCCGGGGCCATCAATCTTGATGTGACTGAACATGTCGAAAAACGCACCCTGCGTTTTATGGGGCCGGGATCGGCCTATGCGCATATTGCCATGGGTCAGGCGATTGCCGATGCGGGCCTCGAGGAGTCAGACGTGATCAACCCGATGACTGGCCTGATTGCGGGCTCAGGCGGGCCGTCCACATCTGCCATGCTGACGGCCCATCAGGTGGTGCTGAAAACCGGGGCGACCAAACGCATCGGGCCTTTTGCAGTGCCCAAATGCATGTCCTCCACCGTCAGCGCCAACCTTGCCACGGCCTACCAGATCAAGGGCATAAACTTCTCGATCACCTCGGCGTGCTCCACATCGCTGCATTGCATCGGCATGGCGGCGCAACAGGTCGCGCTGGGCCAGCAAGACGTGATGTTTGCCGGCGGCGGCGAGGAATTGGACTGGACGCTGTCCTGCCTGTTTGATGCCATGGGCGCCATGAGCAGCAAATTCAACGACACACCCAGCAAAGCCTCACGCGCCTTTGACGCCAACCGCGACGGGTTCGTGATTTCGGGCGGCGGCGCTATCGTGGTTCTGGAATCGCTGGATCG
>DFBW01000215.1:3777-8256 GCA_002366775.1 Roseovarius sp. UBA3070
GCACGCCACCGATCAGCTCGACCAAATCCATGACCGGACACTCCCAAGGCGCCACCGGTGCGCAGGAGGCGATCTATTGCCTGCTGGCCCTCAAGGACGATTTCATCATCCCCTCGATCAATGTCGAAACCCTCGATCCGGCGCTTGACCCGGCCGAGATTGCAACAACCCGCGTCGATAACGCTGGGCTTGATACGGTGATGACCAACTCTTTTGGCTTTGGCGGCACGAATGGTTCGATGCTGCTTAGCAAATATACTGGATAAACACATATGAGCATGTCACTCAAAGGCAAACGCGGGTTGATCATGGGGGTGGCCAATGACCGCTCTATTGCATGGGGCATTGCCCGTGCCATGGCCGAAGCGGGTGCCGAACTGGCCTTCACCTATCAGGGCGAAGCCTTTGGCAAACGGCTGGCACCTCTTGCGGCCTCGGTCGGATCAGATTTCATGGTCGATGTGGATGTGACGGATGATGCCTCGCTTGATGCGGCGTTTGCGGCTTTGGGCGCGCGCTGGCCAACGATAGATTTCGTGGTGCATGCCATTGCCTATTCCGACAAATCCGAACTGACAGGCCGGTTCCTTGATACGTCTCGGGCTAACTTCAAGAACTCTATGGATATTTCGGCATATTCCTTCATCGAAGTGGCGCGCCGTGCGCATCCTTTGATGGCCGAAAACGGCGGCACCTTGCTGACATTGACCTATCAGGGGTCAAACCGTGTTGTGCCCAATTACAATGTGATGGGCGTGGCCAAGGCTGCGCTTGAGGCCGCCACCCGGTATCTGGCCAATGATCTGGGCCCTGATCATATTCGGGTCAATGCGATCTCGCCGGGTCCGATGAAAACCCTGGCCGGGGCGGCGATTGGTGGTGCACGTCGCACCTTCCGCCACACCGAAGAAAACGCGCCACTGCGCGCCAATGCCACACTTGAGGCCGTGGGCGGCACCGCTGTTTATCTGGCCTCGGACGCAGGGTGTTGCACCACAGGCGAGATTATCCGCGTTGATTCAGGGTTTCATGTGCTGGGGATGCCGCAGGCCGACAATCTGTAAGGCAAAACGCCACACAATCGCCACGAATGCCTGCAATATGCGCTGGCATGAAACAGCGAACAGACATCAAAGATTCACAAAAGCAGCAGCATACCGATGCCCGGTCTGCCAAGGCGCGCAAATGGGCGCGTTTGATGGTTTTTTGCCTGTTGTGCCTAAGCCTGACCGCCATCTGGCAAGACAAACGTCTGGCCCCGCCGGTGCATTTGGGCATGCAAAAGGTGGCCGGTATGGCGATGGCGTATATCGAAGACTCTGAAATGCTGAGCAAAGGTCTGGCCGCCGCCCAGAAAAACTATGCTGATCTGGCCAGCGACGGCTGAACGCAGCCCGTCAGCCCTGCATATTGTCAGATGAGAGCGAAAATTTAAAACCACTGCCCCGGTTCCATCAGCCCCAAATCCAGCAGTTGGCGCGAATGCCATTCAAATCGCTCAGAATTGTGCCACTTGAACGTGTGAATATCGAAGGTGGACCCCGGATTGCGCTTCAATGCCTTGGCGGTGCGAAATGACGCAACCGAGGCTGTCAGATTATTGTGCCACGGGCAGGCATATGTATTGTATTCTTCGTCCGACAACAGGTGATCATCCCGCATCGTTAGGCCCTCTTTGGCCCGAAACATCGAAATCCGGTCAATCTTGCGTTTAGGGGCAGGGATGTTTTCTTCATAGCGCCAGCGCAGCCCCCCAAAGAAATCCAACTGGCGCTCTTTGGGGTGGTTGTGCTTGTCCGCATCCAGCCGGGCCAGCGCGTAATAGCCGGATTTATCCAGATGGGCATCCTCCAGCGACACGGCATTGGGGTTATCGTTCAGATCGCCTGCATAAAGATCAATCACATAGGCAAGCATCGCATCGCGCCGCTCTTCTTGCTGGAATGTAAGCATTTCGCCCACTGTGCGGGTCTCGCAGAAGGGGTAGAACAGGTATTCCGCATTATAGCAGTAATACATCCACACCCCCGGCGCGGCGGCAATGATGGCATTTACGGCCTCGGGCAGGGTATCTGCTCCGGCCAGATTATAGCTGACACGGTGCACTTTGTCGGCCACATCACCCGCCAGGGAAAACGCATCAGGCATGAACACGATCACTGATTTGAACTGCATGTCCAGATGATGCCGGATGGTCGAGTTGATCTCGGCCTCATCCTCAACAAACACCATGGCGATGGGGCCCTTGAGCAACGCATCACGCCCGCGCGCCAAAAAATCCTTAAGGTTGGTATACTGCATTTGGTCCCTCATCTTGCGCCCAAAATCCCTGATCTTCTATCGCATTGCAAGCCACACCTGACATAGGGTACTCAGGCGCCCTGACCACCCCAGCAGGACCACCCCCATGACCGACCCCAAGAAGCTATTTATTAAGACCTACGGCTGCCAGATGAACGTCTATGACAGCGAACGCATGGTCGAGGCCCTGGGCGGGGCAGGGTATGTGGAAACGCAAACCCCCGGTGACGCGGATATGATTCTGCTTAACACCTGCCATATACGCGAAAAAGCTGCCGAAAAGATTTATTCCGAACTGGGCCGCCTGCGCCCCTTCAAAGAGGCCAAGCCGGATTTGAAAATTGGCGTGGCCGGCTGTGTGGCCCAGGCCGAGGGCGAAGAGATCATGCGCCGCCAGCCGTTGGTTGATCTGGTGGTCGGTCCACAATCCTATCACCGCCTGCCCGAAATGGAGGCCAAAACGCAAAAGGGCGACAAAGCGCTCGACACTGATTTCCCGGCGGATGACAAGTTTGACACTCTGCGCAACCGCCCCAAGGCGAAACGCGGGCCAACGGCATTTCTGACAGTGCAGGAAGGCTGTGACAAGTTCTGCGCCTTCTGCGTCGTGCCCTATACGCGCGGCTCTGAGGTATCGCGCCCAGCAGATCGGATTCTGGAAGAAGCCGTCAATCTGGTCGATCGCGGCGTGCGCGAGATCACCTTGCTGGGTCAAAACGTTAACGCCTACCACGGGGCCGGGCCGGGGTCTCAGGGGGGCGGTGACTGGTCGCTTGCCCGGCTGATCTGGGCGCTCAATGATATTGATGGGCTGGAGCGCATCCGCTTTACCACGTCTCACCCCAACGACATGGCCGATGATCTGATCGAGGCCCATGGAACCTGCGCGAAACTAATGCCCTACCTGCATCTGCCGGTGCAATCGGGGTCAGATAAGATCCTCAAGCGCATGAACCGCTCGCACACCGCTCAAAGCTATCTGCGCCTGCTGGAGCGCATCCGCGCCGCGCGCCCTGATATCGTGTTGTCCGGTGATTTCATCGTTGGTTTCCCAGAGGAGACCGAGGAAGATTTTCAGGCCACGCTTGATCTGGTTGAGGAGGTCAAATACGGCTACGCCTATTCGTTCAAATATTCCACCCGCCCCGGCACGCCCGCCGCCGAACGTGCACAGGTGGGCGAGGATGTGAAATCTGAACGCCTGCAACGTCTGCAAACCCTGATCACCCGTCATCAACGCGACATTCAGGACGCGATGGTGGGGCGCACTGTGAAGGTGCTGTTTGAAAAGCCGGGCCGGGAACCGGGGCAGATGGTGGGCAAATCTGAGTACCTGCACGCGGTGCATGTCACTGATTCCGGTGTTGTCTCGGGGCAGATCGCGGATGTGGAAATCACCGAAAGTGGCACCAATTCACTGGGTGGTCGGGTGATCCGTTAAAGCGGTCTGTGATGTTCGCCAAATAACCACCTGTTTCTTTTGACCTTTCGAGCGTCAATTGCGGCAATATTGTGGCGGCCTAGCGATTGTTTCCCAGAGAGACACAATATCTTGTTAATTGTGCTTCACAAAATGCCCAAACTTGGTAGAGTTGTGCAATAACACGTGTTTTTGGATATCGCCCTGTTTTGGGGGATGTCTAGTGGGGAAGTAGAAAAGGACAGGGGCTGTGACGAAAGTACGTTCGACAACAGGACGCGGCATTCTGAGTGCGATGGCTGCTGCGGCGCTCGGTTTAGCTGCAATGACGGGGGCCGCTCAGGCCGGTACCGAACAATATATTCCAACCATCTGGGTTGATCCCGATGGGTGCGAACACTGGGTGATGGATGACGGGGTTGAAGGCTATATGACGCCGCACACCACCCGTCAGGGCATCCCGGTCTGCCGCCGCGGCAATGTCTGCGGTGTGATCAACACCGACCAGATGTTTGCCACTGACAGCTCGCGCATTTCGGGCGCTGGTAAGGAACGGCTGATGCAGTTCTTCCAGTCCACGGGCGCTACCTCCTATATCATCACCGGCCACACCGATAGCCGCGCATCAGATCAATACAACATGGGGCTGTCCCTGCGTCGCGCCAATTCGGTCGCCAAGGTGGCTCAGTCCAGCGGTGCGCGTATTGCTGACGTGCGTGGCTACGGCGAGCGGATGCCCAAAGCATCAAACGCCTCGG
>DFBW01000215.1:8299-8879 GCA_002366775.1 Roseovarius sp. UBA3070
TGAACATGAAATTCGCAAAAACGTTTCTTCTCCTCTCGGCGGCAGCTGCCTTGTCAGCTTGTTCCGATGCAGGACCGGATAAATCCGTCGACCGTGGCATTGACGAAAAGCACCTTAGCCAACTGAAGGCCGGTGTTTGGATTGATCCCACCGGGTGTGATCACTGGATCATTGACGACGGGGTTGAGGGCTATCTCTCGGCGCGCCTTGATAAATACGGCAAGCCGGTTTGCTCGGGCACAGCCCCGCCAAACACAGCCACCGGTGATTTCAAGGGCGGATCCACTTCGTTGATCGGCGACTCGATCTGATCCATTGCGCCTGAATGACATAAGGCAGCCGTGGGTCAACAGGCCCGCGGCTGTTTTCGTTTATTCCCTTCATCTTCTGATACTTACGGAGATTTGATTGACCACCACCAAGCTGCCCCCTCCCTCCGCTGATGCGCTGCAAGAGCGTGTCATTGAATTTCCTGATAACCGGCTGCTGATCGACCTGTGCGGCGAGTTTGACCGCAATCTGACCGAGATCGAAACCAAGCTTGGCGTGCAGATCATACGGCGCGGCAATCAACTGGCTG
>DFBW01000015.1 GCA_002366775.1 Roseovarius sp. UBA3070
ATTGAGCAAATCCTGATCTCAAACGCCAAGGGCATTGAGGAAGAGGATTTTGAGCGCGAGCTGTATGTGATCCGCCGTCGGATTGAAAAAGCCGCGACTGCGGCCGGGATTGGCGGGCTTTACATCGCCTCGCTCAGTTGTCGCAGTATTATTTATAAGGGCATGATGCTGGCCGAGCAGGTGAGCGAGTTTTACCCTGATTTGCAGGATGAGCGGTTCAAGTCTGCCTTTGCGATCTATCACCAGCGGTATTCCACCAACACCTTTCCGCAATGGTGGCTGGCACAGCCGTTTCGGATGTTGGCCCATAACGGTGAAATCAACACATTGAAGGGCAATGTGAACTGGATGAAAAGCCATGAGATACGCATGGCTTCGGCGTCTTTCGGGGATCAAGCTGAGGATATTAAGCCAATCATCTCGGCGGGGTCATCCGATAGCGCGGCATTGGACAGTGTGTTCGAAGTGCTTGTGCGTGCGGGGCGTTCTGCACCGATGGCGAAAACCATGATGGTGCCTGAAAGCTGGTCAAAGCAGGCCGAGGAACTGCCGCTCGCCTGGCGCGACATGTATTCCTATTGCAATTCGGTGATGGAACCATGGGATGGACCCGCCGCTTTGGCGATGACAGATGGGCGCTGGGTTTGCGCTGGGCTTGATCGCAATGGCCTGCGCCCGATGCGTTATGTGGTTACGGGTGATGGGCTGGTGATTGCCGGGTCCGAGGCCGGAATGGTGCCGATTGACGAGGCCTCTGTGATCGAGAAGGGCGCTTTGGGCCCCGGTCAGATGCTGGCTGTGGATATGAAGCGCGGCACGCTGTATCACGATAAGGAAATCAAGGATAAACTGGCCCGTGCCCTGCCCTTTGGTGCGTGGGTCGGCAAGATCAATGACCTTGAAGAAACCCTGTCAGGCATAACAGAGGTGCCTTTGTTTGAGGGGTCCGACTTGCGGCGCCGTCAGGCCGCAGCTGGCTATACGATTGAGGAATTGGAACAAATTCTTGCGCCCATGGCCGAGGATGGCAAAGAGGCGATTGCCAGCATGGGGGATGATACGCCCAGCGCTGTTTTGTCCAAGCAATACCGCCCGCTGAGCCATTTCTTCCGGCAAAATTTCAGCCAGGTGACCAACCCGCCGATTGACTCGCTTCGTGAGTATCGGGTGATGAGCCTGAAGACCCGTTTTGGTAATCTGAAGAACGTGCTGGATGAAAGTGGTGCCCAGACCGAGATCATGGTGCTGGAGAGCCCTTTCGTGGGCAATGCGCAATGGGATGCGCTGCTTCAGCATTTCAACGCGGATGTGGTAACAATTGATTGCACGTTCACCAAAGGTGCCGGCACTTTGCAGGCCGCGTTGGAGCGCATCAGGGCTGAGGCCGAGGATGCTGTGCGATCAGGCGCGGGGCATCTGGTTTTGACAGATGAAGGCGTGAGTGATGCCCGCATTGGCATGCCGATGATCCTGGCCACCAGCGCCGTGCACAGCCATCTGACACGCAAAGGACTGCGGACGTTTTGTTCACTGAACGTGCGCTCGGCCGAATGCATTGATCCACACTATTTTGCTGTTCTTGTTGGGGCTGGTGCCACCGTTGTGAACGCCTATCTGGCTGAGGATAGCATTGCCGACCGGGTCAAGCGCAACCTGGTTGACGGCACCCTGACCGAGGCAGTTGCACGGTATCGTAAAGCGATTGATCAGGGGTTGTTGAAGATCATGTCGAAAATGGGGATTTCGGTTATTTCCTCGTATCGCGGCGGTCTGAATTTTGAAGCCGTGGGGCTGTCACGCGCGATGTGTGCAGAGTATTTCCCCGGTCTGACCAGCCGGATTTCCGGCATTGGGGTCAGTGGTATCCAAAGCAAGTTGGAAGGTGTGCATGACCGTGCCTTTGCCACTGCGCAGGATATTCTGCCCATTGGCGGCTTCTATAAAGCACGCAAATCAGGTGAAACCCACGCTTGGGGGGCGCAGACCATGCATATGATGCAGATGGCGTGTAACACCGCCAGTTTTGAGCTGTGGAAGCGGTACTCAGAGGCGATGCAGGCGAATCCGCCGATCCATCTGCGTGACTTGATGGCGATCAAGCCGATGGGGGCGGCGATCAATGTGGATGAAGTGGAGAGCGTCACGGCAATCCGCAAACGGTTCGTAACCCCTGGTATGTCGCTGGGCGCGCTTTCCCCTGAAGCGCATAAAACACTGAACGTGGCGATGAACCGGATCGGTGCACGCAGCGACAGTGGCGAGGGCGGCGAAGATCCGGCGCATTTTGTGCCTGAACCCAATGGTGACAACCCAAGCGCCAAGATCAAGCAGGTGGCCTCGGGCCGGTTTGGCGTCACGGCGGAATATCTGAACCATTGCGAAGAGTTAGAGATCAAGGTCGCCCAAGGGGCCAAGCCCGGCGAGGGTGGCCAGTTGCCCGGCATGAAGGTCACAGACCTGATCGCGCGGTTGCGCCACTCGACCAAGGGCGTGACGCTGATTTCACCACCGCCGCATCACGATATCTATTCGATCGAGGATTTGGCACAGCTGATTTATGACCTCAAGCAGATCAACCCAACCGTGAAAGTCACCGTCAAGTTGGTGGCGCAATCGGGTGTTGGTACGATTGCGGCAGGCGTGGCCAAGGCCAAGGCGGATGTCATCCTGATTTCAGGGCACAATGGCGGTACCGGGGCCAGCCCTGCGACATCAATCAAATATGCCGGATTGCCCTGGGAAATGGGCCTGACTGAGGCACATCAGGTGCTGAGCATGAACAACCTGCGTGATCGGATCACCCTGCGCACCGATGGCGGTTTGCGCACCGGGCGAGACATTGTGATGGCCGCGATGATGGGGGCCGAAGAATATGGCATCGGCACTGCGGCGCTGATTGCTATGGGCTGCGTCATGGTGCGTCAGTGCCAGTCAAACACCTGCCCTGTGGGCGTGTGCACCCAGGATCAGGCGCTGCGTGACAAGTTCACTGGGTCGGCTGATAAAGTGGTCAACCTGATCACCTTTTATGCCCAAGAAGTGCGTGAAGTGCTGGCCAGCATCGGCGCGCGGTCACTGGATGATGTGATTGGCCGGGCGGATCTGCTGACACAGGTCTCGCGTGGATCGGCGCATCTGGATGATCTGGATTTGAACCCCATGCTGATCACTGTGGATGGGGCCGAGCATATCACCTATGATCGGACGCGCCCGCGTACCGAAGTGCCCGATACGCTGGACGCCGAGATTGTGCGCGATGCCCAGCGGTTCCTGAATGATGGTGAGAAGATGCAGCTGCAATACGCCGTGCAAAACACGCATCGGACAGTGGGCACGCGGGTCTCGAGCCATATTGTGCGGAATTTCGGGATGCGCAATTCCCTGCAACCCAATCACCTGACTGTAAAGCTGACGGGCAGTGCCGGACAGAGCCTTGGGGCGTTCGCCGCACCTGGGCTAAAGATCGAAGTATCGGGCGATGCCAATGATTATGTCGGCAAGGGCCTGTCGGGCGGTACCATTGTGGTGCGCCCCGCGATGAACAGTCCGCTTGTAGCGTCTGAGAACACCATTATTGGTAATACAGTTTTGTATGGCGCCACCGATGGGTTTCTTTTTGCCAGTGGTCGCGCAGGTGAGAGGTTTGCCGTACGCAACTCAGGCGCATCAGTTGTGGTTGAGGGCTGCGGGTCCAGTGGCTGCGAATACATGACCGGCGGAATGGCCGTGATCCTTGGATCAATTGGCGCCAACTTTGGGGCGGGTATGACGGGTGGTATGGCTTATCTCTATGATCCCGAGGGTGTCGTCGACAAATTGATCAACCCTGAAACTGTTGTAACCTGCCCGGTGACCCAGCCACATTGGTTGGGCCAGCTGGAAGGAATGATCGAACGCCACGCCGCTGAAACCGGAAGCCGCAAAGCGCAGCAATTGCTGCAATACTGGGACACGGAAAAAGCCCACTTTGTGCAGGTTTGCCCGATTGAGATGCTCGACAAGTTAGCGCATCCAATTGG
>DFBW01000155.1 GCA_002366775.1 Roseovarius sp. UBA3070
CCGGTGTCTGCACTTGCCAGGTTCGATCATACCCACCATAGGTCTGGGTGCCCTGCCCCCGATTGCCGGTCCAGGTTACGCGGGATGTATATTCATGCTCGGCCATGGGCATTTCCTATTGTGGAAGGGGCGCGACGTCCGTATACATGTATACAAAATCAGAGGCAAGAGCATGACCCCACAGACCATCGCCGACACCCTGCAAGCTGACATATTATCGGGCGCCCTGCCCCCCGGAACGCCCCTTGGCCAGACCGATCTGGCAGCCCGGTTTGGCGTCAGCCGTATCCCCGTGCGGGATGCGCTGGCGCAACTGGCAGCGGGCGGCATTATCACCGCAAGCCCCAATCGCACCGCCACTGTGCTCAAGCTGGACACGGCCGAGGTGGAAGAGATGTTTCACATGCGTATGCTGTTGGAATGTGACCTGATCGGGCGCGCCGTGCCCAACATGACACCGTCAGATCACAGCGCGCTTGATTTAGCGTTGGAGCGATCTTCGCTTGAGGCACGCCAGGACAATTGGGCATCAGGCGACCAGATGTTTCACGCCGCCCTTTATGCGCCGGCAAAACGCCCGCTGCAAAGTGCTATGGCGGATGATTTACGCCGCGCCTGCTCTGTGCAGGTCGCGAGCTATGATCAGCTGGTTGAAAAGGCCGAGCGTTGGCTGACAGAGCATGAGGGGATCGTAGCCGCCTGTCATGCGGGTGATCCCAAAGAGGCACAGCGCTTGTTGCGCAGGCATTTGCGCGCCGCGCGCAACCACTTGCAAAAGGCGATGAAGGACTAGGCACGCTGACTCAGAAGGTGATGATTTCACTTTCGGTGATCAGCATATCCAGCGGCTGATCGGTTGGCTCCAACGGCAAATCTTTGGCCTCTTGCGCCCCAAAAGCAAAGCCGATGGCCAGCGTGGGGCGTTTGGCACGCAGCATTTCCAAAGTGCGGTCATAAAACCCGCCACCATAGCCCAACCGCCCGCCTGAGCGATCAAAAGCCACCAAAGGCACAATCAGAATCTCTGGTTCAAAATAATCGGCCACCTGTGGGACCATGGCCCCAAATGGGCCGTCCTTCAGGGCGCAGCCCGGCTCCCAGCGCGAAAACAGCAACGGCAGGCCGGGGCGCTGTATGACCGGCACGCCGACGAGGCCATGTGCGGCGGCTTCTTCCATGGCGGGCTGTGGGTCAATCTCGGTGCGGATGGGCAAAAAGCCCGACATAGGCACACCGCGATGGCCCGCTAGTACCTCAGATAAATGCGCCGCCTGCGCTGGAAACCCGGCCTCAAACGCCCCCTTGCGACGGGCAAATGCGGCTTTGCGGGCGGCAGTTTTCAACTCGGTTAAATCAGTCATAACAATACGATAGCCGCCAACCCCAGGAAGGCGAAAAACCCCACGACATCGGTTACTGTCGTCACAAACGCACCCGATGCCAATGCAGGGTCAATCCCCATCCGATCCAGTAAAACCGGAATGGCCGTCCCGGCAAGCCCGGCCACGACCAGATTGATCACCATAGCGGCGGCAATGATATAACCCAGCTCGGGGCCGCCGAACCACACTACACCCACCACGCCCATCACCACGGCAAAAATCATGCCATTGACCAACCCCACCAACACCTCGCGCCGGATAACGCGCCAGACGTTGGCGCCGGTCAAATCCTTGGTGGCAATGGCGCGCACGGCCACTGTCAGGCTTTGGGTGCCAGCATTGCCCCCCATTGAGGCGACGATGGGCATCAAAACAGCCAGCGCCACAAATTGGGTAATCGTGGCCTCAAACTGTGCGATCACCAGCGAGGCCAGAATGGCCGTCACCAGATTGACCGCCAGCCAGGGAAAGCGTTGCTTGGTGGTGTCCAATACGCGATCACTCAGGCTGCCTTCGCCAACACCGGCCAGGCGCATGATGTCTTCTTCGTGCTCTTCATCCAGCACGGCCATGGCATCATCAATGGTGATCATACCAACCAGCCGGTCATCTTCATCCACCACAGGGGCGGAAATCAGGTGATACTGATTAAAGGCATAGGCCACATCTTCTTCGTCCTGGGTGACGGGGATGGTATGAAATGTCTCTTCGAGGATGGACAACAACATCACTTCGCGCCGCGATGCCATCAGCTTGCCCAGGGTGACATTTCCCACGGGTTTCAGCCGCGGATCCACCAGCACAATGTGATAGAACTGTTCGGGCAGATCATCCTGATCGCGCAGATAATCAATCGCCTCGCCCACATTCCAATGCTCAGGCACCATGACCACTTCGCGTTGCATCAGTCGGCCAGCGGAATACTCCGGGTAGGTCAGCGATTGTTCAACCGCGACCCGGTCACTGTCTTCCAGCACCTCAAGGATGGCCGATTGTTGGGCGTCCTCCAGATCTTCGACAAGATCAACAACATCGTCGCTGTCCAGATCACGCACAGCCTCGGCCAGCACCTCGGGGTGCAGAATCGAGATGATCTCTTCGCGGATAGATTCGTCAAGTTCCGACAGAATGTCGCCGTCAAATTCCTGGCCATAGAGCTCCAGCAGGCGGCGGCGGTCAAAGGCGTTGATCTGCTCCAGAAGGTCGGCGATGTCAGCCGCGTGCAGCGGTTCCATTTCGGCCAGCAGCATGTCGCGGTCAGCATTATCGACTGCCAGAATGATGCGGCCAACCGCCTGACGATCCAGCACATAGGGGTTGTCGTCACGGTCTGTGCGGTCCGGGTCGAGGTCGCTCAGTTGGTCATCCTCTGCCATGTCGCCCTCCCCGGCCAATATGCGCCTGTCTGAGGGATAAAGAAGCAGCTTCAGGAAAACAATGAGAATGGGGTGATTTACCTCTCAAAACCGCGCGCGTATCCTAGGCCCTGCGCAAAAGAGGAGCCAGCCAGATGACAACCGACACCATTCTTGCAGGCCGGGTGTTAAGCTTTGCGGGATCACCCTTTGCTGGTGACCCACACGACGCGGTGCACCTATCTGACGCGGTGTTGGTGCGGGCGGGTCATGTTGTGACCACCGGATCACTACAGGACATAAAGGCCCAAAGCCCCAATGCCACGCTCCATGATTATGGCGATGCGCTGATCATGGCGGGTTTTGTGGATGCCCATGTGCATTATCCACAAACGGCGATCATCGCCAGTTGGGGCAAGCGGCTGATTGACTGGTTAAACAGCTATACATTCCCCGAAGAAATGCAGTTTCATAACCCCGCGTATGCCTCTGAAATTGCGGATAGATATTTTGATCTGACCCTTGCGAATGGCACCACGACAGTGGCCAGCTTCTGCACCATTCACCCCGAAAGCGTGACTGCATTTTTTGAGGCAGCACAGCGGCGCAATCTGCGGGTGGTGGCGGGCAAAACCTGCATGGATCGCAACGCCCCCGAGGGGCTGCGTGACACGGCGCAAACCGCCTATGATCAATCCAAGACATTGTTGCAGGCCTGGCACGGCGTCGGGCGGGCCAGCTATGCCATCACGCCGCGATTTTCGCCCACCTCAACGCCTGAGCAATTAGAGGCCCTGGGGGCGCTTTGGGCAGAATACCCTGAGTGTTTGATGCAGACCCATCTGAGCGAGCAGACCGACGAGATCAATTGGGTCAAAGAGTTGTTCCCGCAGGCGCGTGATTATCTGGATACCTATGAGGCGCATGGATTGCTGGGCGCTCGCGGGCTTTATGGGCATGCGATTCAT
>DFBW01000198.1:0-3482 GCA_002366775.1 Roseovarius sp. UBA3070
TACAGCCCGGCGACACGCTTTTTACCATAGCCGAAACACATTACGCCGACCGTGAAAAATGGACACTTGTGTATTATTCCAACCAAGGCGTGTTGAGCGGTATAGAATCTTTAGCATCCGGTCTGGACCTCTATATTCCGTGCCCGGCCGAGAACGCGCAGCCCGATGCCGCCCCGCTCAAACAAGTCACCGCCGAGCTGACCCTGCTCACCGGTGGGAATTATGCGCCCTTCGTGGATAAAAACTGGCCGGGTGAAGGCATGGTGAGCGAACTGGTCAATGCCGCGCTTGAGCTGAGCCCATCGCCCGTCCCCTATGCCGTGGCTTGGGAGGATGACTGGAGCCAACACCTGTTTCCGCTGCTGGACCAGAAGACCTATGATATGGGGTTTCCCTGGATCAAACCAGATTGCGACGCGGATCCCAGCAATGAAAAATGCGCCAATTTTCATTTCTCTGACCCGCTGATGGATCTGCCGATCATGCTGTTCCGGCGCGAGGATGGTGACTTCACTTATGAAAAAGACACGGACATCGAAGGCAATACACTTTGCCGCCCGGCGGGGTATTTCACCCATGATCTGGATCGCGCCGACCGCCGGTGGCTCACCGATGGCAAGATCACGCTTGTGCAACCCGACAGCCCCGAGGCCTGCTTTGAGGCCCTGATGGCAGGAGAGGTGGATGCGGTGACGGTGAATGTGTTTCTTGGGGCGACCAAGATCGTCACCATGGGGCTGCGTGGCCAGGTGGTGCCGATTGACCTGCCGCTATCGCAGGAAAAGATGCATGTGATCATCTCCAAAAAACACTGGCGCGGCACGACACATCTCTATCGTCTGAACGCCGGTTTGGCGGCCCTGCATGAAAGTGGCCGCTATAACGAGATCGTCACGAAACACCTTGAGATTTTCTGGGATCAGCTGAAGTAAGTCTTATGTCTGCTGTGCGGACAAAGCCGACCTTCAAAACTAAACGTAAAATGGAGATACCGCCAAAGTATTGACCAAATCGGTTACTAGACTTTGTTGTGTGTCGAATAAAGGTAGCTGGGAACTATGTTGCCAGTGCAAATCGGAGATGATCGTTTAAATGGAGGGTACCGTTGCGCCGTTTGTACAGTTTTCGTGTGTGGATCGAATAGAGGAAGTCTCCGACTGGCTTCCAAGTGACCTGCTTGCAAAGTTGGGTGAAGCCAAATCTTTTCTGAGGTCATTTCGATGGGTAAATACAATTAACCAAGTCTATTTGGGTGACCACTTCGAAGGTATAGTCAGCATATTCTTATTCAAAATCACGCCGCGACTTGTTGGCGTGGATGATTTCGTCTGGGTGATAGTTGGAGACCTGCCAAGCGCCTATATTACCGTCGATGACTGCCCAAACCCAGCTGCAGCACTGGATGGTTACATCGGGGCTTTGGAAGACTGGGTATCAGCAGTTCAGAACGGTGAACCAACAGATGAATTGATACCGGTAGAAGCCCCTGCAAGCAGGGAAAACGCGTTGGCTTTAAAGTCGCGATTGCAGTTCTTGGACGAACGCATTCTTTCAGATTGCAGGGGGAGCCTGAAAGTTGACCTTCGTCAGTAGACACTTCCGCTTTGGGCTCAAAGCAGACACTTGATAGGTCGTAAAACCTGCCACAGCATTGTAGTCGTCGGCAGGGGGCTATAGGCTACACGCCATGACCCACAGCTTTCCCATCCGCGTCTATTATGAAGATACCGACATGGCCGGTATTGTCTATTATGCCAATTACCTCAAATACATAGAACGTGCCCGCAGCGATTGGGTGAAATCCCTGGGCATTGACCAAAACTCCATGCGCGAGCAGGATGGCGTGGTGTTTGCCGTGCGCCGGGTTGAGGCGGATTACCATGCCCCGGCGCGCTTTGATGATGCGTTGCAAGTTGAGACACGCGTGCAAACTGTCACGGGCGCACGTCTGGTGATGCAGCAGGAGGTCACCCGAGACGGCGATCTGCTGTTTGGCGCCACTGTCACCATTGTGTGCATCAATGACAGCGGCCAACCCGCCAGATTACCGGCAAATATCCGCCTGATGCTGCACTAAACACGGTTTTTTCCCGCCGATGACGCGGTAGTGTTGGCTTTCCCCTTGGAAATGGGCTAATTTGCAGGCCAATAAGGCCGAACAATCGGCCATAAAAAAACGAGCAGGCAGAATGGAAGCAGAAACTCTGGCTTTGGCACAGGAGATAGATTTCTCCATGTGGGCGCTATTCGCACGCGCAACTTTTATCGTGAAACTGGTGATGTTGATGTTGATGGTGGCCTCGTTCTGGTCATGGTCGATTATTGTGCAAAAGCTGATCACCTATCGCAAAGCAAAACGTGAGGCCGAGGTTTTCGACCGCAAATTCTGGTCGGGCGAGCCGCTGGACGAGTTGTTTGACGAGATCGGCGCAGAACCAAATGGGCAATCCGAGAAGGTGTTTGCCGCCGGGATGATGGAATGGCGGCGCAGTCATCGCAATGATGGCGGGCTGATTGCCGGGGCCACGGCCCGCATTGACCGATCCATGGATGTGGCCATCGCCAAGGAATCTGAGGGGCTGCAAAACGGCCTGTCGGTGCTGGCCACTGTTGGCTCGACCGCTCCTTTTGTGGGCCTCTTTGGTACTGTCTGGGGCATTATGAATGCCTTTATCGAGATTGCAGAACAGCAAAGCACCAACCTGGCCGTTGTCGCGCCGGGTATCGCCGAGGCGCTGCTGGCGACGGGCCTGGGCCTGCTGGCCGCGATTCCAGCGGTGATCTTCTACAACAAGCTGAGCGCAGACAGTGACCGCATCGTGGCCGGCTACGAGGCGTTTGCCGATGAATTTGCCACCATCCTCAGCCGTCAGCTGGACAGCTGACATGGGGGCAGGTGTCGTTCAAAAATCGGGTGACGGGGGGCGGCGCCGCCGAGGCCGGGGGCGATCACGCCCGATGGCCGAAATCAACGTAACCCCCTTTGTTGACGTCATGTTGGTGCTGCTGATCATCTTCATGGTTGCAGCCCCTCTGATGACAGTGGGTGTTCCGGTAGAGCTGCCCAAAACGGCCGCCAACGCCCTGCCGGGGGAACAAGAAGAACCCCTGACCGTCACCGTGACGGCAGAGGGCATCGTGATGATCCAAACCACCGAAGTGCAGCGCGCTGAGTTGGTAAACAGGCTGCGCGCAATTGGGGCCGAGCGTGATAGCACACGGGTGTATCTGCGTGCTGACGGTGCGGTGCCCTATGCAGATGTCATGCAGATCATGGGCGCGCTTAATCGCGGTGGGTTCAATGATATCGGGTTGGTCACAGACACAGGCGGGCCGTCCCTGGACGAGCAGGACGGCTGAGCCGGGCAGATGAACACGGGGCAATATATCTCCGGCGCGGGCCATCTGGCCCTGATAGGCTGGGTGCTGCTGGGGGGTGTTTTCACCGCCGAGCCATTGCCCTTTGAGGTGACCGAAGTGAC
>DFBW01000198.1:3590-5883 GCA_002366775.1 Roseovarius sp. UBA3070
GAGCAGGTGGAGCCGGAAGCCGCAGAACCGGTCACGCCAGATGACGCACCCGATGTGGCCGAGTTGGCCCCCTTGCCCGAGGCAGAGATTTCGGATGCGCCTCCTGAAATTCAACCGCCATCTGAGGATTTCGCGGCCCTTACCCCCGATCTGTCCCCCCGTCCGCAACCACGCCCGGTCGATCGTGTTGCCCCCGAGCCGGTGGCGCAGCCCGACCCGGATGTGCGCATTGATGACGTGGATCAATCCGAAACCACCCCTGATGAGGCGGCTGAAACACCCCGCGAAGAAACCGATGAAACCGCCCGGGAAGAAGCCACGACCGAGATTGTGACCGAAGCGGATGATCCCTCCGATGCGGCGCCCAGCAGCTCGCTCCGGCCCAAAACACGGCCCCAGCGCAGGCAACCTGCGGAACAGCCGACTGAAACCGCGCAAAGCAATGACAGTGCCGTCAACGATGCCCTGGCCGAGGCATTGGGTGATAACGGCGGAGAAACCCCATCCGCACCCAGTGGCCCACCACTGACGCGCGGCGAAAAAGACGCGCTGCGTGTGGCCGTGGAAAACTGTTGGAATGTGGGCAGCTTGAGTTCCGAGGCGCTGCAAACAACTGTGGTCGTGGGTGTGCAGATGGCAAAAGATGGCAAGCCGCAGACCGGCTCCATCCGCATGCTCAGCTCGTCCGGGGGAAGTGGTGCTGCGGCCAAACAGGCGTTTGAGGCGGCCCGCCGCGCGATTATCCGCTGCGGTTCTTCGGGCTTTGATCTGCCGCGCGAAAAGTATGATCGCTGGCGTGAGATCGAAATGACGTTCAATCCGGATAGTATGCGGATCAAATGATGATGTTATTGCATATCATCGCCGCAAAGGGCGCTTTGACCCCTGTGAATTCTTTGGCCGATCAATCTGGCTGGGTCACAACGCTTCGCAGGCAGGTGGCCGCGCGTTGGACATCTGGCGCGATCATCCGCTGTGGCGCAACTGGCTATGATTTGCCGATCAAGCAATATGAAATATGGCGTGATGTTGAAATGACGTTTAATCCTGAGGAAATGAGGATCAACTGATGGTACGTTTACTGACCCTCCTGGTGGCCCTGAGTATGTTGGGCCTGACCCTGAATATCCCCGCTTTCGCCCAAGAGAGCGGGCCGCTCAAGATTGAGATCACCGAAGGTGTGATCGAGCCGCTGCCCTTTGCGGTGCCTGATTTCGTGGCCGACAATGGGGCAGGGNNCCGAGTTCGGCCGCAAAATCGCGCAGGTGATATCCGACGATCTGACCGGCACGGGGCTGTTTCGGAAAATTTCCAAGGATGCCTTTATCAGCCAGATCACCAGCTTTTCCAGCCCGGTGCAATTTGCCGACTGGAAGGCGATCAATGCCCAAGCGCTGATCAGCGGGGCGGTCAGCGTCGATGATACGGGCAAACTGGTGGTGCGGTTTCGCATCTATGACGTTTTTGCCGATCAGGAGCTGGGACAGGGCCTGCAACTCGTTGGCACACAGGATGGCTGGCGGCGCATCGCGCATAAAGTGGCGGATCAGGTCTATTCCCGGATCACCGGCGAAGGCGGCTATTTTGACAGTCGTGTGGTTTTCGTGGCCGAAAATGGCCCCAAGGACCAGCGCCAGAAACGTCTGGGAATCATGGATTATGACGGGGCAGGCGTGAAATACCTGACCGATAGTTCGGCGCTTGTGCTGGCGCCACGCTTTTCGCCCACCGGCGATAGGGTGCTTTATACCAGCTATGAAACCGGCTTTCCCAAGATTTATGTGCTGGATGTGGCCAGCGTGGGCCGCCGCGCATTGGAAAATCAGGACGGCACCATGAGCTTTGCCCCGCGCTTTGCACCCGATGGGCGCACGGTGTTGTTTTCACTGACAAAAGGTGGAAATACTGACCTTTATCGCATGAACATTGATGGTGGCGGCACCGAACGTCTGACGGTGACACCCTCCATTGAAACCGCGCCCAGCTTTAGCCCCGATGGCAGCCAGATCGTGTTTGAAAGTGATCGCTCGGGCACGCCGCAGCTTTATATCATGAGCGCATCCGGCGGCGAGGCGCGCCGGATCAGCAACGGACAGGGCCGCTATGGCACGCCCGTCTGGTCGCCGCGCGGTGATCTGATTGCCTTTACCAAACAATCCAAGGGCCGCTTCCATATCGGTGTGATGCGTGTGGATGGATCCGAAGAACGGCTGTTGACGGCATCGTTTCTTGACGAAGGTCCGACATGGTCGCCCAATGGCCGTGTGATCATGTTCACCCGCGAAACCCAAGG
>DFBW01000168.1:0-25373 GCA_002366775.1 Roseovarius sp. UBA3070
CGTGGCGACAAACCACCGGCCCATGGCAACAACCGCGATATGGCTGGTCATGCCTTGGCCAGTGAATCGTAGACAGAAGATCACCAATGGCAACAACCACCACACCGGGTTAAGCGCCATGAACAGGCAGGCCGCCATCAACATCAGCAAGACTACAGCCCCCAGACTGCGCACCCGAAACTGATCGGTCAGCCCGCCAGCCCAAACCATAACAATGGCTGATGCAGTGGTGCCAACGGCATAGATCCCGCCCCATTGCCCGTGGGATATCTGAAACACTTCACGGATCTCACCGGCAAAAATAGAGATGAAAAACGTCTGCCCAAAGCTGCTGAGAAAGGTCAGCAACATTCCGGCAGAAAGCCAACGTGCGTTTTCACGAAGGAAGGTGAGAACAGTCATAATTCTGTGTCACCTGAAACAGCACCAAAAGGAAGCGATTTCAAGTGGTCAGGTAATCCAGAGGGGCGAAACCAATTTGAACCACACAATGTGGTTACAAAACATACCTGCTTAGGTCAGCTGATTTTGCCAGCTCGCCCAGATTGGCGTCCACAAACTCGCCGTTTACAACCACCTTGTCACCAGCGCGGTCCGGTGCGGTATAGCTAAGTTCTTCGAACACACGTTCCATCACGGTGTACAAACGGCGGGCGCCGATATTTTCAACCGATTGATTCACCTCAGCCGCAATATGCGCCAGTGCCTTGATGCCATCATCAGTGAAGGACACCTCAACTTCTTCGGTGCCCATCAGGGCGGTGTATTGCCGGGTCAGGGCGTTATCGGTTTCTGTCAGGATGCGCACGAAATCCTCTTCGGTCAGCGCGCGCAGCTCCACACGAATGGGCAAGCGGCCTTGCAACTCGGGCAGCAGATCAGATGGTTTTGCGATGTGAAACGCACCTGATGCGATAAACAGAATATGATCCGTTTTCAGCGAGCCGTATTTGGTGGACACGGTCGTGCCTTCAATCAGGGGCAGCAGATCACGTTGAACACCTTCGCGCGATACATCGCCACCACGCGCATCGGCGCGGGCGCAAACCTTGTCGATCTCATCCAGAAAAACGATGCCGTTTTGTTCAACCGCATCAATCGCGGCTTTGTGCACGGTTTCATCATCCAACAGTTTGTCGGCCTCTTCGCCGATCAGAATTTCATAGCTTTCAGATACGGTCATCTTGCGGCGCACTGTGCGCCCGCCAAAGGCTTTGCCGAACATATCGCCAAGGTTCATCATGCCCATCTGGCCGCCGGGCTGTCCGGGAATATCCATCATGCCACCCATCGGGTTGGTGGTATCTGCCAGATCCAGCTCAATTTCAGTATCGTCGAGCAATCCATCCTTTAGCTTTTTGCGGAACATTTCACGGGTGCCCTCGCGTGCATCCGGGCCGGCAATGGCATCAATCACGCGGTCTTCGGCCTGAGCATACGCCTTGGCCTTAACATCTTCACGCATCCATTCGCGGGTATCGACAATGGCGCTGTCTACCAAATCACGGATGATCTGCTCTACGTCGCGGCCAACGTACCCCACTTCGGTAAACTTCGTGGCCTCAACCTTGATAAAGGGGGCGCGGGCCAATTTGGCCAGACGGCGCGAAATTTCGGTTTTGCCCACACCGGTTGGCCCGATCATCAGGATGTTCTTGGGGTAAACCTCATCACGCAGATCATCTGATAATTGTTTGCGCCGCCAACGGTTGCGCAGGGCCACGGCTGTGGCGCGTTTGGCGTCATCCTGGCCGATGATAAAGCGGTCCAGCTCGGATACGATTTCGCGTGGGGTGAGATCGGTCATGGGGACTCCGAATAAGGTGGCAGACGGGTTTTGCCGGGGAAATCAGGCAGGGCCTGCATAAGGCTTACGCGCAGGGTGGTCCAGAAGGTGCCGAGATAAGTGACAATCGCACCAAGGACAAGCATGACCGTGGGAATTGAAAGATCACCATCGCCCAATTGCAGCGCCCAAAGAATGACATAGGCCAGATACCCCAAACCCGCGGTCAGGAACGAGCGCCGATCAATGATCAATGCAAAGACCGTGATCAGGATCAGACCGATGACAGTAAGCAACATGCCAATGATACCCTGAACATTATACGCCGTCATCATCACCGTGTTGACCAACGCAGGTGCGGCCAAAAGATGTAGCCAGAAAGCCGATCGCGCCAAGCGGCCAAGGCGGAGCGGATCACGCATGTCAAACCAGATACCGGCAATGAATGCGAGCACACCAAAGACCAGCGTTCCGATGGCAAAGCTGCCGCCGTGGCGCAGGTCAAACAACGTGTCCCAACTGGAATTATCCATGTCTCCCGGTGTGATGGTTCCGGTGATACCAAACACCACAGCCAGGCCATATAGCCCTGCAATAAACATCGAAAACGGCACGCGGAATGTGCGGTAATGAAACAGCATTGCTGCGATGCCCACCAGCCCCACCAAGGCAATAACCCAGCCTTGATCGGGCAGGCCAATGACATCAAACAGCCAGGCGACAAAAGTGCCAACGCCCAGACTAAACCCCGAGACAAGCACAATAGACGGCAACGTCATCCGGCGTTTGAGCGTAAAATACCTGGCCGCAAACCAGCTGAGCAGGGCAAGCGCCGGCGCGATGGCCAATACTCCCCCGATAGAGGCGGCAAAAGCCACAGCACTCGAAATCAGAAGGACCAGCCCAACCGAGATAAAAATCTCGGCAAAGCCTTTGAACAACTCAAACGGTTCGTCCTCAGGCAGGCCTTTGGCCAATCGCCCGGCGCGTTGATGGGCCAGCGTGCTGAGGCGTGCGGCTTGCGCTTCGTCAATGATACCGGCGGCGGTGGCGGCGCGAAGATCGTCTTCGGAAAGGATCATGTTAAACGGGGCCCGTAGATTGTTAAAAATACCATCAGCAAAATCCCTTTATCAGAGTGTTCAGGGGAACCTAAGCATCGGTTTTGGAAACACAAGCTTTGGCACCTTCTTTGCGCCGGATAAGCAGTATGTCATCCGGTATTACATCTGGTGCGACATGGCTGGTGTGCCATTGGGTTTTGCCAGCTTAAAATATAGGAGGTTGATGGCGCAGGCCGTCAGCCCCTAATCTTCTCGATCGTCAAATTGCCATTGGTATAGACACAGATGTCAGCGGCGATAGCCATCGCATCCCGTGCCACTTGTTCGGCGGATTTACCGGTGTCCATCATCGCGCGCGCAGCAGCCAGCGCATAGTTACCGCCCGATCCGATGGCGGTGACGTCATGCTCTGGTTCCAGAACATCACCTGCACCAGTGATCACATAGAGCTCGGCTCCGTCGGTGACGATCAGCATCGCCTCCAGTTTTTGCAGGTATTTATCCGTGCGCCAATCTTTGGCCAACTCCACACTGGCGCGTTGCAGCTGACCGGGCGTGGCCTCCAGCTTGGATTCAAGGCGTTCCAGCAGCGTGAATGCATCGGCGGTGGACCCGGCAAAACCAGCAACAACATCGTAACCGCCGGGGGATAGGCGACGTACCTTGCGCGCGGTGCCTTTGATGACGGTCTGGCCAAGGCTGACCTGCCCATCACCTGCAATAACCACCTCGCCGCCTTTGCGAACGCCGATAATAGTGGTGCCGTGCCAACCGGGGAATTGATCGTCAGCCATGGGATGAGCCTTTCGTTTGGGTGGTCTCTATATGGCGTTTGCCGGGGGCAGTCGCAAGAGAAACACAGATTTGGTGTGTGAAGGCAGGGCGGTGCCTACATGAAAAAAGGGCGCCCAAAAGCGCCCTCATCCCAAATATTGATCTAAGCTTAGATCGAGTCTTCAATCCAGCTTTGCAATGTGGCCTTTGGTGCCGCACCTGCGCGGTTTGAAACCACTTCGCCATTCTTGAAGATGAACAGCGCCGGAATACCACGCACGCCCATGGCAACAGCCGAATTTGGGTTGCTGTCTACGTCAATCTTGGCAATCTTGACCTTGCCGCCCATTTCAGCCGCCAGCTCTTCCAGAGCAGGGCCGATCTGTTTGCAGGGGCCGCACCATTCAGCCCAGAAATCAACCACTACGGGGACATCGGAATTCTTCACTTCAGCGTCGAATGTTTCGTCGGTTACGGCAACGGTGGCCATGGGATTCTCTCCTAAAGGGGGGCAACACAGGTCATGAACCTAGGTAGGCCGGGTGGCTTCGTCAAGATATATGGTTGCTGATGAGCGCATCTGTCACAAGATCGTGTGGCAGAGACATAAGCGTGGCGGTTTTTGTCCACAAGAGGGCTGTTTCGATTTTGTGGGCGGGATAGATCACCTGCAAGGCATGGGCATAAGCCCCCATTTGCTGCAATAATCCGGTGGGGCATGTTTGCGGGTCGGGCGGCACCATCGCGTTTGATTTGAAATCAACGGCCAGAATGCGTGACGGCTCGATCACCAAGACATCAATCACCCCATGGATGCGACGACCACCCAACGCCTCCAAATTCGCCGAAACAGGAACCTCGCGCAGAATTTGCCCCTGAAACAACGGGGCGAGTTCAGGGGCCGCCAGCACTTTCGTGGCTTCGGCAAGAGCATCTTGGGCATCTGGGCTGGTCCCTGCCAGGCGTGCTCCTATATCGGCCCAATCCGTGGGGTCATATGTGGGCAACACTTCCAACAAGAGGTGGATCAAATTGCCGCGCGCTTTGGCTGCATCTTCGTTCTGGCCGTCTTCGCCGGGCAGCGCCTTGGCGCCACCCAATAACGACGGGCTGAGGGTTTCGGCTGCGCGGTGTACCTCCGGTGCAGTTTGCTCAAAATGAGGTGGTAGTATCGGCAGCGAGGCCTCACCGACAGGCCTTGCTACAGCTTTGGCCTCTGGCCAATCACCATGAGACAGGCGCAATCCCTCTCCTTCAGCAAAGGGATGGGGTTGGGCATCCGCAGCCACCATCCCTGCATGAATTTTGTCATACCAGGTATCGCCCTTTTTGCCCAAATCACCTGCAGCCGCGATAATCAGCCATTTTTCAGCGCGGGTCATGGCGACATACAGCAGCCGATCCCGCTCGGCCTGTTCGGCGGTTTTGATCTGATTTATGACAGTCTCAATCGCGCTGGGCGAGGCATCAGCCCCCGTGCGCCACAAAGGCACGCCATCTGCGACAATCACCTGATCGCGCACAGATATCGTGCGCGGGCCGGTATCGGGCAGGATCACGATGGGGGCCTCCAGCCCCTTAGCGCCGTGCACTGTCATGACCCGGATGCGATTGCCGGCACTGTCCATCTGCCGCTTGATCTCCAGTTCATCGCTTTCCAGCCAGACAAGAAACCCGGTCAGGCTGTCTACGGCATTACGCTCATAGGCCATGGCCTGCGCCAGCAATGCATCAATGCCGTCTTCCGCCTCGGCGCCCAACCGCCCCAGGATTTTACGCCGCCCATCATGGCGGGTCAGAATGCGCTCAATCAGGTCGTAGGGACGCAGGAAATCTGCCTGATCCCGTAGATCCCGCAAAATGGCGTAGGTCTGCGGAAACTCCTCAGCCCGGTTGCGCAGTGCGGCCCAAAGATAGGGCTCGCTACGTCCATGGGCGAGGTTGTAAAGCTGTGCCTCATCCCAGCCCAGCAACGGAGATTTCAACGCAACTGCCAGTGACAAATTATCTTCAGGCGTGGCGAGAAAACTGAGTATCGCGGCCAGATCCTTGACCGCGAGTTCTGCACCGACCTTTAGACGGTCAGCCCCGGCAATAGGGAGTGCGCGGGCTTTGCATTCACGGATGATATCGTGAAACAGATCCGATCGACGTTGCACCAAAATCAGGAAATCACCCGGCTCAACCGCACGGCTGCGATAAGGGCCACCCTGTTCTGGGGCGGCAGGAATAGGGTGATTATCCCTGATCAGTGTTTCAATCGTTTCGGCAATGCGGCGCGCCAAAACAACCGAAGGGTCATTGGCCGCTTTCACATCCACCGGGTCGTGCCAGTCGGGCTTGTCCTCTTTTTCGGGCGGTGGGATCACTGGCCATAAATCAACCCGGCCGGGCATGTCGGCCTTGAACGCTTTGTGGCTCTGCTCCGGCGCAAAACCGCTTTGTTCAGCACGGCTGAAGGTGTGATCCACCAACGATAGGATCGCATGAGACGACCGAAAGGAAAACGCCATTTCCATGTCTTGCAAGGGGGTGTTCCCACCCGACAGCCGCGCCGCAAATTCAGCCTGCATACGGTCAAATTCGCGCGGGTCAGCACCCTGAAATGAGTAAATTGATTGCTTTTTGTCGCCGACCACAAAAATCGTACGCAGAGTATCACGCCGCGCACCTTCACCAGAGGTGAATTCCTGTGCCAGCCGTTCGATCACCTGCCACTGCACGGGGCTGGTATCCTGGGCTTCGTCGACAAGAATATGGTCAATCCCGCCATCCAGCCGAAATAAAACCCAAGCTGCCACATTGGGATCGGTCAACAGATCGCGCGCGCGCAGGATCAGATCATCAAAATCCAGCAGTCCACGGCGTTGTTTGGCCTGTGCATAGGCGGGCAGAAACACATTGGCAAAAGCGTGCAGCGCTCGGGTTTTGGCAATCGCGGTCTGTGTCAGACGCCTTTCCCGAGCATCGGCAACCCGGTTCATCAGCTGGTCCAGCTCAGGCATTATGTCGGCCAGGGCTTCTCGGCAACTTTTGGTTGGAAATGACCCGACCTTTGCACAAAACGGAGACTTCGTTTTAGCGCCGGTCAAAAACACCTTTTCAAACATGGGCAAGGCACGGGCATTCAGCTCGCTGATGGTGCGAAGGCGAACACCAGCCTTGTTGTCATTGACGCCACTGGCCAAAAGAGCAGGGATCAAAGTGGCAAGCAGATCACCCTCTGAACCAAGGAAAACCTGAGCCGCTATATCGTCGGCTGTAATGTTGGGGTCTTGCCCGAAATGCCGTGCCAGCATTTCATCATTTAACGGCGTCTCAAAATGAGCCCGGTGGCGCACAATCTCGGCGGTCAGATCTTCAAAGCTGTCGCCGCCATAATGGCGCGCCACATCATATAGAAGGAGCGATTGTGGGCCATCGGCGATCTGTTCGGTGATGTCACTGCGCAATAGGGCGGCGTCACGCTCGTCCATTTCTTTGAACTGCGGTGTCACCTCGGCCTCCAAGGGAAAACGGCGCAGAAGGGATGAGCAAAACGAGTGGATCGTCTGGATTTTCAAACCGCCCGGTGTTTCGATCGCACTGGCAAAGAGGCGGCGCGCCAGCCGCAGATCATCCGCCGGTATCGCACCATCAAGCCCCAGCTCTCGCAGTTGATCGCGCAGGGGGTCATCCGGCAGCATTGCCCACTCGCCCAACCGTTTGAACAGCCGGTTTTGCATCTCGCTGGCAGCCGCTTTGGTGTAGGTCAGGCAAAGGATATGTTGGGGGTCAACCTTGCCCAGCAATAGCCGCGCCACCCGATCAGTCAGAACGCGGGTTTTGCCCGAGCCGGCATTGGCCGACAGCCAGGTCGACTGGTCGGGACGCGCCGCTTTGATCTGCACTTGGGTGGCTTCATCACGCTGTATCATTCCAGCACCTCTTTGGCGGGGGCTGCGGTAATGTCCCACTCGCCAAAGCGCGACAGTTGATCGTATTCGGAAAAATCAGATTTAGAATGCATCACGCGGCGCGCGGTATAGCCAGTGGAGGGTTCCAGATACGCACGGATCAGGGTCTCAAACTCTGCCCATACTTTGGCCGGGGGGTCTTCGTCCAGTGGGGCGGGCACCTCTTTCATCGCAGAGGACAACCCAATGAAAACCGCCTGTGCGACATCCGCCGGATCAATCCTGCCAAAACCCGAGCGTTCGGCAATCACCGCTTCAAGCAACAGCTGCTTATCGAAGTGTTTTTGTTGCTCACGACTGGGGGCTGCACCGGTTTTGTAATCATAGATATGCAACGCACCGGTGGCATCCATGTCGATCCGGTCAGCGGTGGCAGTGAGGGTGAACCCAAGGTCGGGTATCTGTGTTTGACCACGGGCCTCAAACGCTGTGGGATGGGCGATTTTGCGGCGGGCATGTTCGGTCTCGACAAACCAGTCGGCGACACGTTCCAACCGCGCCAACCAAGTGGCGCGGGTTTCGGCCCAAGGCACGTTTTGCGCCAGAACAGAGACTGTTTTCTGCATTAAGTAGTCCCGCGTACACAGCTGAGGATCACGGGTGCTGTCGCGGATGAAGTCCTCTAATACCCCGTGCAAAACGATCCCGCGCAGCAACGCATCCGGCGCGCGCATCAAAGGGTTCAGTGGCCGCAACCTCAGAACGTGCTTGGCGTAGATGGCATAAGGGTCACGGATCAGACGCTTGATTTCAGTCACTGACAATTGCTTGGGTCGCGCTGATGTCGGCGGGCAGGGCGACGGGCGCGGTGCAGGCTTGATCGTGGGCGGAGTTTCCAGCGCTGCGGCTTTTTGCATCCAAAGATTGCCGCGGGAAATCATCGCCTCCAAAGCATCTTTCCCGCCCTGTTCGGGCAGGCCAGCCAGCAAATTGGTCAACCTGTTGATCCAGCGCGAGGCGACCGTTTCGGCATCATCCGAGCGGACCGAGCGCGTCAACCACACTTCGCGCGCGGCGACGGCCTGTTGGAAATCATGCGCAGACAAGCCGATGCGCCGCTCGGGCAATAACAACCCGGCTTGATGGCGCAATGCACGGTTCAGCCATGGATCGGGGCTGGGAATGCCGGGCCAGCTTCCTTCGTTCAATCCGGCGAGGATCACCAGATCGGCGCCCTGAACCCGTGCCTCTAACGTGCCCCAAATTAGGATATGAGGATGCGGTTCGTCCGGGTTACGGACCTCTTCGCGTGACAGGATGGAGTGAAACAGGCTGGTGTAATCAAAGGTGTCAATCTCGCCGCCATGCGGGGCTTGTTCAATGAGGGTTTGCACCACCTCATGGGCGGCACGCCCGGCGGTGTCTTTCCACAGCTCGTTTTGCCGCTCGGGCGCTGCGCCATCGCCAATACGTTCTGCCAATTCCAGATGTCGGGTGATCTGATCAATCAGCGCTGCCTCATCAGGTTGATGTTTGCCCATAAGGCATGCGCACACCCAATCGGCCCAAGGTTGACCAAAGGCATCTTTTTGCGACGCGGCCCAGGTTTGCAAATCTTCAGCCTGTGGGTAAGGCACGCCCTTGTGACGCAGGTACAATTCCAGCTCGCGGGTGAGGCGCAGATGTGTGCCACGGTTGCCGCCACTATGGGCAAGCGGGTGTTTGAGCACTGTCAAAAGATGCTCAGCCGTCAGACGCTGGCGCATCAGATCACCGACATGCCGCAGAAAACGCCCCGGAGGCGACAGGTGCAAGGGCCGTCCCGCGCTGTCATCGGGGCGAATATCCCACCGATCCAGCGCCGCCGAGACCTGACGAGTCAGCGTTCGATCCGGGGTGATAAGTGCTGCGATCTGCCCATCCTCGGCTGCCTGTCGCAGACGCATGGCAATGGTCAACGCCTCAATCCGGGTCGAGGGGGCCTCGAGCAGGGTCATATCATCAGTCGCAGGGGCAAGCGGGCCCAGATCAGGCCCGTCGCGCAACCATTGATCTGTGACCGGAACAGGCCGCAATGCCAGAGATATCAGCTTGTTACGCGCAGGATTTGGGGGATCGGTGTTGTGCCATACCTCCATATCGTCTCGTGTCAGGTTCAGCTCGGTCAGAAGTCGGTGAAAACGGTATTGCGGATGGTCTTCAACCGGCATTGCGCCTTCGACGATGTTGTGAAGCGCAGGCCAGGCATCGCCCGTCATTTCAAAGTCAAATCCGGGCAATACCACTGCCCCTTGCGGTAACCTGGCAACCGCCTGCATCAGCATGGCCGTTGATCCACGAGAGCCGGTGGAGCCTGCAAGGATCACAGGTGTTTTGGGTGGCGCCACCTCCCATTGGGCGATCAGGCGGGTGATGACCATGCGCTGGCGTTCCTCGGCGTCTGGTTGATCATCCCCTGTTGCAAAAACCTGTCTAACGATGTTCAAAAACGCCAATGTGCGCGCCCAATGGCCGGACTGATCGGATACATCCAACGCCTCAATCATATCAGGTGAAACGCCTTCGCCGTGCATTTCATCCATGAGGCTGGCCAGACTATCAGCCAAATCATAAAGAGAACTGCGCGGCGCCAGATCGGGTTGTTGCTCAAGCAGACCCGAGATCAGCTGGGTCAGCTCCAACCGCCGGCGCAGTGGCGAAACGGCGGGTGGAACATCATGCAGCCCCCAGTCCGTAGCCAGGTCAGTCACCAGGCTGACGCGGGGCAACAACAGAGCAGGACCTTCATCAAACAAAGTGCGAATACGGCGCGCCATGCGGCGGGTGTTCACGATCACATGCACTGATGCCATCGCTTCGGGCGGCGTACCTGCCATCCGCTCGGACAATCCGGCGATCAGGGCGTGAGGGAAATCCACCCCCGGAGGCAGGCCAAAAATGCGCGGTTTTTGTGATGGATCAAACATCGCGTTGCTCCAGCATATTTTCGGCCAGGGCAATTCCTTCGGGCCGGCCCACATCACACCATTGGCCGCCATAGGACACGCCATGCAGCCGCCCGGTTGTAAGCATTTTGTCCCAGAGCAGGTTTAGCGAGAACGACTGATCGGGCACATCATTCAAAAGATCGGGTTTGATAATTTGCACACCTGAATAGACCATTCCGGGGCCGCGTTTTATCTGACCATTCTCACCCAGCAGGAAATCGCCCTGTCCGGTGTGGCCAACGGCATTATTGCGCTCCACGCACAGCAACAACGCGTCCATCGCGGCGGGATCCCACGCATCTGCCAACTGTCGCAGCGGATTTGGCCCACGCCAGACAGCATCTGTGTTCATGGTGAAATGTGGACCATCGCCCAACAATGGCAATGCCGCACGCAGGCCACCGCCGGTTTCCAGTATCTCGGGTTGTTCAACCGAGAACCGAACGTTGCGCCCTGCAAGATGGTGTTTCAGCATCTCAGGCTTGTAGTGCAGATTGGCCACGATAGTGGTTGCGCCATACTCCTCAATCAGCGCCAAAGCGTGGTCAATCAAGGGGCGCCCCGACACGTTTATCAGAGGTTTCGGGCGATTTGCACTCAGAGCACCCATACGCGTGCCGAAACCGGCAGCAAACAACATTACTGAGCAGGGATGGTGGGGCATTTGTCTTTTAGACCTTGCAATAGTGTTGCGGTGGGAGTGGGCAGAGTATCGGTGATAATCCGGGCCAGATCAGCCAGCGCGGGATGCGCCAGATCACGTTGCAACAAACCCCAGACACGCGGGATCAGATCCACATAGTGAGCCTTGCCATCGCGCACGCACAGGCGCGCAAAAACGCCCAGAATACGCAGATTTCTTTGGGCCCCCAAAACATGGTAGGCGGCAGTGAACCTGTCCTGATCCTGATTAGCGGCGGTGATGTAATGTTGGATCATCTCAGCCTCAATTGTGGGTGGCACATCCCGGCGTGCATCTTGGAGGAGAGAGACCAGATCATAGGCGCGGTGGCCCAGCATGGCATCCTGAAAATCCAACAATCCGACCCGGGCAACTCCGTCACGCTCGGGCAACCAGAGCAGATTTTCCGAATGGTAATCCCGCTGGATCAACACATCTTGTTGTGGCGCGTGTTGGGCTAGAACAGCCGTCATTTCCGCGCCAAATTGCGCCTTGGCCAAGGTATCAGCGCCCTGTGATGCGCCAAGATACCAATCATACGCCAATGCGGCGAGATCAGTCATGACCGAGATAGAATAGGGCGCTAGCGTGGCTGGGGCCGCGCATTCATGCAATGAAACAAGCACATCTGTCGCACATGTATAGAGAGTGCTTTCCTGTTCGGGCCGGGCCGGGATAACCCGCGCAAACAGATCATCCCCCAGGTCCTCCAACAGCAAAAATCCCTGTTCTTCGTCAGAGGCGAAGATTTTTGGTGCGCTGAAGCCCGCATTTGTCAGCCAGTTGGAAATCTGAATGAAGGGGTGCACGTCTTCACCCCTGACCGGCGGGGCGTCCATCAGTACAGCCAATTGCACAGGATCGGTGCGTTTCAAACGCAGATAGCGCCGGTTTGAGGCGTCCCCGGCCAGCGGAGCAATCGCGGAATCCCCCCAACCGGCATGCGCCAGAAACGCGGTAATTGCGGCCTCGCGGTCAGGCATTTAGCAATCCTTTCATCAAGGGTGTCCAACGGTCAGAGGTCCAGTTGAACCGGATGACACGCGCATCATCATCTGCGCCAGGATCAAGAGCAACAGACAACGCGGATGCAGGTGCCAAATCCGCCAAACGGTCGGGCCATTCTACCAGACAGATCGCGTCATCAAAGGCCTGGATCAAGCCGAGTTCTTCAATTTCGGTTGTATCAGTAAGGCGATAGAGATCGGCATGCCAGATCTCGGATTGCTTGGCAGAGTAAGTCTGAACCAATGTATAGGTGGGCGAGGGTATATCCTCGGGCTGGTGCAGAGAGGCCTGAATCAGGCAGCGCGCAAAATGAGATTTCCCGGCGCCCACATCACCGGTCAGCAAAATAACATCCCCCGGCTTAAGCTGCGCTGCAAGGGACCTTGCGAGCTGGCATGTTTGTTCAGGGCTGTCGGAGAGATAAGTGATCATGGCGCAAGAATATACGCGCGGACCGGGCCTGCAAGCGCGATTACTCGGCCATGGTCAGAGCTGGTGCTTGGGCATGTGTTTTGACCTTGGTAAAGGATAGCATGCGCATACCGCCGGGTAGGGTTTTGATCCGGTATTGAAACTGGTGACCTGCCCGCGAATTTAAATGCCGGTCCAAGCCTGAACTATGTGGGATGGAGCCATCTCGCAGGTTTGCCTCAAACATGGCCCAAAGGGCATCGCTGTGAAACTGATCACGGCAGGCGCTGATCAGAGTGCCAACCGACATATCCACAAAGCTATTGCCTGGATCAATTTTGATCAGATCAGTAGCCGCGGTGTTGCATAGCATAATCAGGTCATTGGGGGCGATCACAACGATGGCATGATCCAACCCGTCAATCACCGATTGGCCAAGGTCAATCTGGGTGCGGAATTGTTGAGTTTTGAGGATCTCAGCAGAAATATCCTCAAACAAAATCGCTACGGCACCATCTGGGTGAGGCCGCCCGGTGACCCGATAGGTCACACCGCCGGGCAGGTTCCAGATTTCCAGGTATCGGCCTTCATTTGCTTTGGCGATCACGTCACGGATCTGAGTACGCAAACTGGCGTAATTCTTGGGTTCAGGAAGCACCTGTCGTTCTCGCAATTCATCAAAAAAGCGGATCACGTCAGGTCGCGCACTCAAGAAAGTGACTGGCAAGCCCGTGAGATCAACCAAAGCAGGATTGAAAAGGGCCAGCTGTCGGTTTTTGTCAAAGACGGCCAATCCGGTGGTCAGGCTTGCGAAGGTTTTGGTCAATGTCTGAACAAAATCGCGCTGGGCTGATTCCGCATGGATCACCTGGTCAATAGCTGTGGCGAAATGCAAAGTTGAGGATTTGCCAACGTCATGTGATGTGACTTCATACCAATTTGGTTGCTCACCGTCGGCTCTTGGCACCGAAAAACGTGCGGATGCCTTGCCCTTTTGGGTTGGCAGCACATCCAACGCGCGCTCAATCATGGCACAGGGCGCATTTTTCCAAATCAAACGGCCTGCTGCATTGGTCTTCCAGATCGGAAAGGGTGCGTGATCCAAAACGTCTTGCGCCTCATTCATCGACCGAGCAATCTCGTCTGTTGCAAACCATGCCGCTGGCGATGGCACCAAGGGATCATGCAAAGTCACACGCGTAAACTGGCCACTGCGGGTCAGCGTCAATTCAGATTGAGCGCCTGGAACTTGGTTTTCATAATGGTGTTCTGTGTCTTCGCTTAGGGATTGCAGATTGAGGGGTAACGCACCAAACTGCCGGCCCAGCCAATCGTGCAACTCAGACCAATTTTTCAAATCCTCTAAGTTTGGCAGGTGGGCGGCAAGATCTTTGACGTCGTGATCCGTCAGCGTGTGATCGCAAAACAGAAAACTGTTGGTGCGCGTTGGGTG
Source organism: Roseovarius sp. UBA3070 (assembly GCA_002366775.1). GTDB lineage: Bacteria > Pseudomonadota > Alphaproteobacteria > Rhodobacterales > Rhodobacteraceae > Roseovarius. The sequence continues at coordinate 14,062 of DFBW01000168.1, forward strand.
ATTTGCGTTGTCTTGGGCAGACTGGCGGCGTTGATCGACCAAACCCATCAGCCACAGAACCAAAATTGATGCCGCTGCAGACACCATTAGTAATCCCAATACGACAGGGAAGCTGAGCACACCCATGTTTTTACCTTTGACCAGTTATCAGGCTCAAGGTGGGTGTCTCTGGTTAACACGAGGTTAACGTGCGGTAAATAAACATAAATTTAATTCAGTTATGTCTAGAAATGTTGGTTTTTCCCAAGTGCAGTACGCTCCTGATCTGCGCTGCTCTCAAGTTTGGCGCGTGGCCAGCTCACTTCTACCACAGCGCCGGTCCGATCTGCATGGCTGACCCGAGAGTGAAAGGAATCAAATCCGTTGGCAAAACTCAATTCGGCCCCCGAGCGTTCCAGCAGCGTTTTTGCAATGAACAGGCCCAGACCCATGCCCTCATACTCTGGACGATTGGGGTCACTGGGTTGTGAGCTGTGACGCACGAAAGGCTCGCCAATGCGATCCAGCATACCGGGTGGATAACCCTGCCCGTTGTCCATGATGCGCACCGTGATTGAAAGGGGCGTCCAGCTGGTTTCAACCCAGATGGTATCTTGGGCAAAATCCACGGCATTTTGAACCAGATTGCGAATGCCATGAATAATTTCGGGTTGGCGTTGCACGATTGGCGGTGCGCTGTTTGGGCTCGCTTGGACACCATGTTGAAAGTGAATAACAATGCCGCGGTCCATATGCGGCTCTGCGGCCTCTTCGATGAGGGCGCTAAAAGGGGCGGTACGCATGTGCAAATCATCTTTGCCCGCCCGGCCCATAGAGCGCATGATATCACGGCAGCGATCGGCTTGTTCTGATATTAAAATGGCATCTTCGTGCAATTCGGGATTGTCGGCCAGTTCTGTTGCCAGTTCTGAACTGGCCAGTTTGATGGTGGCCAGTGGAGTGCCCAACTCATGCGCTGCTGCCGCCACAACACCCCCCAGATCTGTCAGCTTTTGTTCACGGGCCAGGGCCATTTGTGTGGCTTGCAAAGCATCTGACATGGCTTGCCTCTCAGATGCGATCCGCCGTGAGTAGACACCCAAAAAGACCACAGCAATTACAATGGCTGCCCAGTTTCCAAAGAGAAACACATCAGGCACCCGCAGGATAAACCCCTGTTCGGTGCGCAATGGCAAATGGACCTGCATGAGCACCGTCACGATGAGGGTTGCCATGATGCCCAGAAAAATTGTTGACCGCGAAGACAGGGCCGAGGCTGTGGCCATCACCGGCCCGGCAATCAGAATTGAAAAAGGATTGTTCAACCCGCCTGTCAGGTACAGCATCAACCCCAGCTGCAACATGTCATAGAGCACGATGAGCAGAGTTTCACTTTCGCTCAGACGTTTGTTTTTTGGATAGATGAACACAGCCACCAGATTGGTGATCACCGATACCCCGATCACCAGATAAAGCAGGCCAATATCAAGTGTCAGATTGTACATTTTCTGGGCAATGATAAGCGCCGAAACCTGGCCGAAAATCGCCCACCACCGCAGCAATACCAGCGTACGCAACCGAATCCAGTTGTGGTGTTGGCGGGATTTCAGCATCCCATGTGAGCGATCTGTCATCTGCGCTAACTCGCCTCATTGAAAGTTCTGTCAGCGATGCTAGTTGTTCCTCATGACAAGGCCAAGGCCCAGCCTGTGAATTGGCCTGACCCTCAGGAGAGTAAAATGACCCGGATTTTTGCAATTGGTGCGACTGTTGTTGTCGTGATTTTGTTGGGTGGACTGTATGTCATGACATCCGGTTCTGATGGGGATGACCCGTTTGGCCAGTGCCGCACTGCCAAAATCGCTGGCGGTGCCGACCAGATTGGCGGGCCCTTTACACTGGTTGATGAGGATGGTCAGACCGTGACCGATGTGCAGGTGATTGACCAACCCAGTCTGATCTATTTTGGGTACACCTTTTGCCCGGATGTTTGCCCATTGGATGCAGGGCGCAATGCCGAGGCTGTCGCCTTGCTGGAGGAGCGGGGCACAATTGTGAAACCGGTGTTTATCTCAATTGATCCTGCCCGCGACACACCAGAAGTCATGAAGGAATTCACCGATTATCTGCACCCTCGGATGTTGGGGCTGACCGGATCAGAGGAACAGGTCAAAGCCGCGAGCAAAGCCTATCGGACCTTTTATCAAAAGCAGGAACCGGAAGAGGGTGAGGAAGATTACTATCTGGTGGATCATTCGACCTTCTCCTATTTGGTTTTGCCGGGACATGGCTTTGTTGAGTTCTTTCGCCGATCAATCGAGGCCGAGGAAATGGCCGATCAGATTCAATGTTTCGTGGATGCTGGATAGCCTGTTTGTTTGACGCCCACCCTTGCGCGCGTTTAGGATGAACGCCACGGCAATTCACGCAGGCGGGAGGCGGCATGAACGCAGATCTGGGCACCATTGGTGATGATAAATCACTTCTGCTGGTAGATGATGACGAGCCATTTCTGAGGCGTTTGGCGAAAGCCATGGAAAAGCGCGGATTTGAAGTGGAAACGGCAGGCTCTGTTGCGGCGGGCACGGCCATTGCAACAGCGCGACCTCCGGCTTTTGCTGTGTGTGATTTGCGTCTGGAAGATGGCAATGGGTTGGATGTGGTGGAAGTGATCCGTGAAAAACGCCCGGATTCCCGAATAGTTGTTCTGACGGGTTATGGCGCGATAGCCACGGCGGTGGCCGCCGTGAAAATCGGCGCGACAGATTACCTGTCAAAGCCAGCAGATGCCACCGATATCACCAACGCTTTGTTGGCGACCGGAGACGATATGCCCCCGCCCCCGGAAAATCCGATGAGCGCGGATCGTGTGCGCTGGGAACATATTCAACGGGTGTATGAGCTGTGTGATCGCAATGTTTCTGAGACCGCCCGGCGGTTGAATATGCACCGGCGGACGCTGCAGCGCATCCTGGCTAAGCGTTCTCCCAAGTAAGCTGGGTTTTAGGGATGCCCCTTTTGAGGGTGCTCCCACCCGCCCACCCCGCGCCCCCAAAAGGGGCGGCGCTTTGATACATTGCTTGGGATAGGTGTCACAGGGTTGGTGCCTCCGGCGGGGATAATTTTGGCAAGAAGATGGAAGTTGGTCACAGATCAAAGCGTTTAGAGACTTTATCCACGAGGGTGCCATCATCTAGTGAGATGTTGTGATCCAATTTATAGTCCTCAAATCCCCGGCTTTGGTAGTAGGCCAGCCCACCAGTGTTATCGGCGCGGATAGTGGCGTTGATCCATGTGAATCCAAGTGTGCGGGCGGCGGTACAGCTCTGCGCAAAAAGGGCGGATCCGATGCCCATTTGAGCGTGCCCAAGGGCGGTGAACGTACCTATATCACAAGCTTCGGGCGGAAGTTTGTCATGTGGCTCAACGAGCTGAAAGCCGAGCAGGGTGCCGGTGTCATCCTCGGCGATGAGCCAGGCAGATTTACCCGGATAAGCCTGCATAAGGGTAACCAGCGTGTTGCGGTCCACCGGAGTGGTATGCGCCGTGGTGCCGCCTTTTTCGATGATGGCATTCAGCAGATCGGCCATAGCGGGTGCATCCATCGGGCCAGCGTTGCGCACATGGATCATCAGAGGCGTTCCAGCAATGTTTGGTGACGCGCGGTGAAATCGGCACGCGCCTGCATAGGAGCGCGAAGCACAATGTCGAGTCCTTTGACCATATCAGGATCAGGAGCACCGAAAAATCGGTTGGCTTCGTCTGTGGTGAAGCCTGCGATGCTGGTGGCCTCCATCCAGGCGCTGATTTTGTCAGCCTTTTTGATATGCTTTTTCACAGCCACAGGGATAGCGGCCGGTAGGCCAAAGCGCAGGTGGATCGCAGCAGAAAGGCGTTTGTCCAATTCGTCATAGCCCGGTCCAACGGCGGATTTTACCGGCGAGATCATATCCCCAATTACATATTCTGGTGCATCGTGCAGAAGGGCCGCAAGCTGCCATTTGGGATCAGGCTTGGGCGTCATCCTAGTGTACAGGGTTTCCACCAGAAGCGAATGTTCAGCCACTGAATAGGCAAAATCCCCCAAGGTTTGCCCATTCCAGCGAGCGACAAAAGCCAGGCCATGGGCAATATCCTCAATTTCAATGTCCAATGGGGTTGGGTCCAACAGATCAAGCCTGCGACCCGAAAGCATTTTCTGCCAGGCACGGGGGGGTTTGGGCACGGGAGCTCCTGAATTCTGGTATTGTGCGTCTGCCAGAGATAGCCGCGTCCATCAGACAATGCAAAGCACAGGTTACGACGCATGCGGTTGTTCCGGTATATTTGGCAGAAAGGTTGGCCAGCCAAGACTGTCGGCTGGCACCGGAATACCGCCGATAGACACCTTGCTGAGGGTGTGTCGCAGTAATCCCGCATTGCTCAAATCATGGCCCGGTGCTATCTGCCTTGCGAAATCGTATTGTAAGGAGCCAACCTCATGGCGAATGACTACATTGTAAAAGACATCAGCCTGGCGGCGTTTGGCCGCAAGGAGCTGGATATTGCAGAAACCGAAATGCCGGGCCTGATGTCTCTCCGTGCTGAGTACGGCGAAAGCAAACCGCTGAAGGGTGCCCGGATTGTTGGCAGCTTGCACATGACCATCCAAACCGCCGTTCTGATTGAAACGTTGGTGGATCTTGGTGCCGATGTGCGCTGGGCCTCGTGCAACATTTTCTCAACTCAGGATCACGCAGCCGCAGCCATTGCCGAAGGCGGCACGCCTGTGTTTGCCATCAAGGGTCAGACGTTGGAAGAGCATTGGGATTATCTGGACAAGTCCTTCATGTTCCCTGAGGGCGCAAACCTGATCCTCGACGATGGCGGCGACGCAACGTTGTACGTTCTGTTGGGTGCGCGCGTTGAAGAAGGCGAAACCGATCTGATCGAAACGCCGACATCCGAAGAAGAAGAAGCGATCTTTGCACAGATCAAAAAGCGTATGGCTCAAACTCCCGGCTGGTTTGTGAAAACCCGCGCCGACATTCAGGGCGTATCGGAAGAAACAACAACCGGCGTTCACCGCTTGTATGATCTGCACAAGAAGGGTCAGCTGCCTTTCCCTGCGATCAACGTGAACGACAGTGTGACCAAATCGAAGTTCGACAACAAATACGGTTGTAAAGAATCGCTGGTTGACGGTATTCGTCGCGCCACTGATACCATGATGGCCGGCAAGGTTGCCGTGGTCATGGGTTACGGCGATGTGGGCAAAGGCTCGGCTGCTTCGCTGAGCGGTGCTGGTGCACGCGTGAAAGTCACCGAAGTTGATCCGATCTGTGCGCTGCAAGCCGCAATGGACGGGTTTGAAGTGGTCGTGCTGGAAGACGTTGTGGCAGATGCCGATATCTTCATCACAACCACCGGCAACAAAGACGTGATCCGCATTGAGCATATGCGCGAAATGAAGGACATGGCGATTGTTGGCAACATCGGTCACTTTGATAATGAAATTCAGGTGGCGGCGCTGAAAAACGCCAAATGGACCAACATCAAAGAACAGGTGGACATGATCGAAATGCCCAATGGGCACCGTTTGATCCTGCTTTCTGAAGGTCGTTTGCTGAACCTCGGTAATGCCACTGGCCACCCATCGTTCGTGATGTCTGCATCGTTCACCAATCAGGTTCTGGCCCAGATCGAGCTGTGGACCAAAGGTGACGAATACGACAACCAGGTCTATATCTTGCCCAAACACCTGGATGAAAAGGTGGCCCGCTTGCATCTGGATCGCATCGGCGTGAAGCTGACCGAAATGAAGCCTGAACAGGCGTCGTATATCGGGGTGAATGTTGATGGTCCCTACAAGCCGGAACACTACCGCTACTAAGCAATAGATCAGTTTTTAGCTGGTGATGGGCGTCTGTCTTTTGACAGGCGCCTTTGCTTTTGCAGAGCCAACAATCAAGGTTGTTGAAAAGCCCTACAAGGTGAATGCCACCACGACGCAGGGGCTTGTTTTCAGATCACTGCCATGCGCCGCCACGAAGAACAGCATGGCCAGCCCGCCATCAACGCCGCCCGCGAGATCAAGCAGTCATGCTCCCACTGATGCGATCCGAGATGTGGAAAGTGACCCAACGTTTCAGGGGGAGAATGTGAGAAAATTTTCCCTTTGTGCAACTCTCATCTGCCGTTATCGTGCTGGCAGCGCCTGAACAGGGCGGTACTTTAGTTGAAATTCCGGCACATCGCCGGCCTGGTAGGAGAAGCCTTATGGGAAAACGCGACGACCTTATCGCGCAGTATGCGGACGATCTGAAAAACAAATGTGGGATGACCCCCGATATGGACCTTTTGACGAAGGTTACTATCGGTTGTGGCCCTGCAATTTATAATGCTGACGCTTCTACAGTGGCTGGCAGCCAGCCGTCCGAGCTGGAAACCGTCAAGGACAACTTCCTGATCAAAAAGCTGGGCCTGGCCGATGGCCCGCAGTTGATGGATGGCATCAACCAGGCTTTGCAAACCTATGGCCAGTCCGAGCGCAACAAATACCGCGCCGTTGTATATTATATGCTGACCAAGCATTTCGGCAAAGAGTCTGTCTACGGCTAAGCCAGATCACTTTGGACGTTACAAACGCTCGCCTGTTTTGGCGGGCGTTTTTGCGTCGAAACAGAACGGTTTAATATTGAGGTTTATTCGAAGCACTTGGAGTTTGCCTGAACGCACCCGCTTGGCTAGTTTGAACAAGCTCAAGCCAGGACGGCTGAACCAGAAATTTCCCCCAAGATGCGTGTGGTGCGTAGGGATCGTGGGGATGTGAAGGGTTCAGTCCATTGGTCTGGACCCTTCACTCTTGTTTAGGTCATGGCCGTGAAACGCCACCGCCTAAAACAGCATCAAAACCGCGCCGATGATTGCACAACCAAATGTAGCATAGCCGCCGTCGATGATTGTCAGCTTGAATGTACGTCCGCCATAACCGTTGTTGATCATGATCCAGGGCGAGATAAAAAACAGCCCGATGCCCAGTCCTGAAATCAGGCCTTTGCCAAATGTGTCGATCCCGGCCAGCGCAAAAACGTGGCGCATCATGCCGGCCACCAACACCATGGCGATGGCGGCCATGATGTAGGGCTTGGCACTGGTGTTGCGGGGTCGGCCATTCTCATCCACTTCAATCCCGGCCGCTTTGGTCCAGAGCTTGGCAAGCGCCATGTACCAGATTGCACCAAATCCAAAGCCGGCCGCTGCGGCCACAATCACGCTTATCAATTCCATAGGGTGTCCCTCTGTTTCGCGCATGTTGTGGGCTAACCATGCCCCAAAACCGTGAATTGGCCTAGAGGCTTATCCCAGCGAGATCGCAGATGACCTGCCATTCATCGGGTGTAACTGGCTGAACAGACAGACGAGAATTGCGCACCAGCACCATTTCGGACAGACGCGGATCTTGTTTGATCACCTCCAGCGTCACGGGTGTTTGCACGGGGGCGATGGCCTTTATGTCCACGCATTCCCAACGCGGATCATCGGTTGTGCTGTCTGGATGCGCTGTGGCGCAAACCTCAACCACGCCAACCACGGCCTTTTCTTTCTGGCTGTGATAGAAAAAGCCCCGATCGCCCACCACCATATCGCGCATGAAATTGCGGGCTTGATAGTTGCGCACGCCGTCCCATTCTTCACCCGCGTCACCTTTGGCCATCTGGTTGTCCCAACTCCAGGTGGAGGGCTCGGATTTGAACAGCCAATAGCGCATGATCAGATGACTTTCTTCCAGGGTATCAGCTCAACAGAGGCAAACAGCCCAGCGTGCCCATAGGGATCGCCAGCGACCCAAGCCTCGGCAGCGGCGATGTCCTCCACCTCCAGAACCACAAGTGAGCCGATCATCTGATCCTTATCATCCAATAACGGCCCGGCCTGAGACACAACGCCCGAGCTTTTCAGATAGGCAACATGGGCATCCCGATTATCGAGACGGGTTTGCAAGGCGCCGGGTTTGTCCCGGCCAATCAGGGCGATCAGCATCATTCTTCCTTTTGTGGTCTTGAAAGCAGCATATCCATTGCTTGGGTCACCTGCAATTTCCCTGTGCACAGGGCGACAACAGCGCCGGTGATTGGCATGTCGATGTTCATTTTGTCCGCTTCGGCCAGCACCGCGTGGGCCGTGGCGGCGCCCTCGACAGTGATGGAGGGGTCAAATGCCTCGCCACGGCCAAGGCTAAGGCCAAACTGGTAATTGCGCGATTTGTCCGACGTACAAGTCAGCGCCAGATCACCAAAACCTGACAGCCCTGCAAGTGTTGTGGGATCGGCCCCCTTGGCCTGCGCCATACGGCACATTTCGGCAAATCCCCGTGTCATCAGGGCGGCGCGAGCGCTTTCCCCCAGGTCCGCACCCATCACGGCCCCGCAGGCAATGGCCATCACATTTTTCAACGCCCCGCCCAGTTCGGCGCCGATCACATCTGTGGTGCGATAGAGCCGCAAGCAGGGTGTGCCCAGTTGCGCTTGCAAGGCTTTGCACGTCGGCTCATCAGTGCAGGCCAGTGTCAGCGCTGTGGGTAACCCCCGCGCAATGTCAGCCGCAAAACTGGGCCCGGTCAGAATGGCGGGCGTGGCATCGGGAATGACTTGATGGATCAATTGCGTGGCGCTCAGGCCGCTGTTCAGCTCAATTCCTTTGCAGCAGGCAACGAGGGTTTGGCCAGCAAAAACATCCATGTGATCGCTCAGCACCTGTCGCAATGTCTGCATTGGAACAGCCAGCAGGAAAGTCTGATGTGGTCGCTTGTCTGATAGCGCGGAGGTGACATTGATTTGATCAGGCAAGGGGATGCCGGGCAGGCGCTTGGCGTTGGTCAGGTCAGTCTGCATCTGGCGTGCATGATCCGCACTCCGTGTCCACAAATTGACGCGCCCGCGCTGTGCCAGAGCAATAGCCAACCCAGTGCCAAAGGCGCCTGCTCCTACAACGGTAATCATGCCTTTGCCCCTTTCTTGCCGCTGCCCAACATGGCCGGGCTGGTTTGATCCAACGGCCAGCGTGGACGTGCGGCCAGTGTCATATCATCCACCATGCTTGCGGCAAAACGTTCAGCCCCAACATAAGCAATCATTGCTGCGTTATCAGTGCACAATGCCAAAGGCGGGGCCGTAAACATCGTGTTAGTCTCGGCACAAACAGTCTCTAACCCGGCGCGAATGGCCTGATTTGCAGCCACGCCGCCTGCTACGGCCAAGGCCGGGTTTGTTGGCTGTTCCTGTGCATAGATCGCCAAAGCACGCCGCGCTTTTTCAGCCAGAACATCCCGCACAGCGGCCTGAAACCCGGCACATAAATCAGCGCGGTCCTGACGGCGCAATCCGCCGTGCTGGGCGATCAACTGATCACGGGTCCGCAATACAGCCGTTTTGAGACCCGAAAATGACATGTCACAACCTGGCCGGTCCAACAGGGGACGGGGCAGGGCAAATCGCTTGGGGTCGCCTGTTTTCGCCTCAGCCTCAACAGCGGGCCCGCCGGGTTGGCCCAGGCCCAAAAGCCGCGCAGTTTTGTCAAATGCTTCGCCGGGGGCATCGTCAATCGTGCCGCCCAGACGGGTGAAATCATCTACGCCCCGGACAATCAGAAACTGGCAATGCCCGCCCGAGACAAGCAACATCAGATAAGGGTAGCTTAACTGGTCTGTCAGGCGCGGCGTCAAAGCATGGCCCGCCAGATGGTTTACTCCGATCAATGGCAGATTGGCCCCGGCAACCAGCCCCTTGGCGCACATCACACCTGAGATGACGCCCCCGATCAGCCCTGGCCCGGCGGTGACGGCCACAGCCGTCATTTCGCGTAACCCAAGCCCGGATTGCTGCAATGCCTCAGCCACGCAGATATCCAGCTTTTCAGCATGGGCGCGCGCGGCTATCTCGGGGACGACACCACCAAATGGGGCGTGCAGCTTGTCTTGGCCATAAACAACAGACGCCAAAATTTGAGGTCCATCCGCCTCGGACACGCGCACTACAGCAGCGGCTGTATCGTCACAGCTGCTTTCAAGGCCCAAAATGGTCAGGGTGGGTGTCATCGGTGCGCCCGTTGCGTGATTATGTTTGCGCAGGTAACACCTCAGAGGTGCCCTACACAACTGCGGAGCCAACATGACGACCACAGTGCTGATCACCCGTCCAGATCCAAACGGCCTTTTGTTGGCCGATGAGCTGCGTAACCGCTGGGGGTGTGGTGTTCGGCTGGTGGTGTCGCCGATACTGCAAATTAGTATTGTCGGCGCTTTGCCAGACCTGCACGAGGTCAGTCGGCTGATCTTTACATCAAAACATGGCGTGGCGGCGTTTGTAAGCCTGTCTGCGCGGCGCGATTTGGCATGTTACGCTGTTGGGTCTGCCACGGCACAGGCTGCATGGGATGCCGGATTTGCGGTGACCAGGGCAGATGGGGATGTTGAGGCCCTGTTTGATCGGATCATGGCTGATGACCCAAGTGGCCACTATCTGCACATTCGAGGAGAGCATTCAGCGGGTGATTTGGCGTCACGGCTAACGGCGGCTGGCCGCCCGGCATCTGAATCTGTGGTGTATCGGCAGGTGGCCCAACCCCTGAGTGAGGAGGCGCAAACCTGCCTTGGCCGGGAATGCCCTGTGATTCTTCCCCTTTATTCACCCCGTAGTGCACAAATAGTATTTTCTCAGATCAACCCTGTCGCACCTGTTCTGGTGGCTGCCCTTAGCAACAATGTCGCATTGAGCGTGCCAAAAGACGCTGTAAACAGCCTGCATATTGCCACTCGGCCTGACGCCGAGGCGATGTTTGTGGCGATGGATACCCTCTTGGAGCAAGCCAAGTTGCTTGAGGGTGCAAAACGGGCGCAGTAAGATCAATAAAGGCTGGTTTCAGCCCAGATTCGAATGAAGGTGGTTTAACGTGGCACGCAAGAAGACATCGACACCTGAAAAAGAGGCTGCCCAAACCAAGGCGGATGCATCTCCCGATGTTGAGGATCATGTGACAGATGCCACTGATGGTGATGTATCGGACGAAGCGGAAACTTTGGAAGGGGTCACGCAAGACGCGATATCTGATGAAGATTCTGCGCCCGAAGAGGTAGAACCGGCTGAGGATGAGGCCGAAGTTATTCTCACCCAAGAGATGGAATCTGAGGCACAAGAAGACAACTCTGACGCGCCAGAAAGTGATCCGATTCCAGCGCCCGATCCCATTGCGACACAAACTATAGTCGAGCGCAAAGGCGGCTTTGTGCCGATGCTGTTGGGCGGTTTGGTTGCCGGTGGTATTGGCTTTGGTGCGGCATTTTACCTTCTGCCGCA